>JBQCHW010000346.1:0-3273 GCA_051954315.1 Solirubrobacterales bacterium | reverse complement strand
CGTCGATTTCGCCGCTGAGCCAGTAGGTGACCAGGTCGGGATCGGGGGAGACGTGGACCCCGAGCGCCTCGATGTCGTCGCCGGTGTTGACGACGACCGCGAGTTCGTGGCCGACCTCCTCCTGCAGGCCGGCGCCGAGTTTGGCGCCGCCGGTGCCGCCGGCGAGGAGCGCGACCCGCATCAGGGAAGCACTCGTCCCGGGATGCTCACGCCCAGTGGTCGCCCTCGGGGAGGCCGGTGAGGCGAATCCCGGCGTGGACCTTGTAGCGGGTGTTGACCGAGATCAGCATCGGGGTCAGCTGCTCGACGATCCGCGCCATCTCCAGCGCGCCCGCGTTGACCGCGCGCAGGCCGGGGATCAGCTCGATCAGCCGCGCCACCCGGGCCTTGTCGGCCTTCTTGTCGCCGCAGACGAGGATGTCCTCGCCGAGCTCGGCGTTGAGGTCGGCGAGAGTGGGAGCGCCGACGGTGTGCAGGGCGGAGACGACGGTGACGCCCTCGGGCACCATCTCCTGCGCCTGCTGGGCGGCGGAGCCCTGCCAGACGCCGAGCGAGCGGGTCGCTTTGCCGCTGACCGCGGCGGCGAGGGGGACGGTGCAGTCGACCAGGATCTGGCCGGGGCGCAGCGCCTCGCGCAGGTTGTTGAGATTCTCCGACTGGGCGCGGAAGGGGACGGTGAGGAAGACGATCTCGCCCTTGGTCGCCGCCTCCTCGTTCTGTAGGCCGGTGACGTCGGCGTCCGGGACCGCCTCGCGGATCTTCGCCGTTGCCTCCTCGGCGCGCCCGGCATCGCGAGAGCCGAGCACGACCGGCACACCCGCCTTCGCCCAGCGCTTCGCCAAGCCGGCGCCGAGAGCGCCGGTGCCGCCGATGATCGGGATCGGTTCGCTGCCCGGGGTCAAGGCCGCGCAGTCTATGCTCCCGCGGCAATGAGGCTCGAGGGCAAGAAGGCGCTCGTCACCGGCGGTGCCAGCGGCATCGGCGCCGCCACCGCGGCCCGGCTCGCCGCCGAGGGCGCCGAGGTCTGGGTCGGCGACCTCAACCTCGAGGGCGCGGAGAAGGTGGCCGGGGAGATCGCCGGCCACGCGGTCGAGCTCGACGTCACCGACCTCGACGCCGCCCGCGGCGCCGTCGCCGCCGTCGGCGAGCTCCACATCCTCGTCAACAACGCCGGCATGGACAACTTCGGCTTCTTCGTCTACGTCACCCCCGAGCAGTGGCAGCAGACGCTCGACGTCAACCTCGGCGGGGTCATGAACTGCACCCACGCGGCGCTGCCGGGGATGCAGGAGCGCGGCTACGGCCGCATCGTCAACATGGCCTCGGAGGCGGGCCGCGTCGGCTCCAAGGGCTCGGCCGCCTACAGCGCCGCCAAGGCCGGCGTTATCGGCTTCACCAAGGCGATCGCCCGCGAGGCCGCCCGCTACGGCGTCACCGCCAACGCAATCGCCCCCGGCCCGATCGAGACCCCCCTCCTGATGGGCGCCAAAGAGTTCGGCGAGATCGGCGAAAAAGTCATCGAGACGATGAAAAGCAGCACCCAAATGGGCCGCCTGGGCCAGCCCGAGGAGGTCGCGGCGGCCGCAGCGTTCCTGGCCAGCGACGACGCCTCGTACGTGACCGGGGAGACCCTGGGCGTAAGCGGCGGCCTCGGCATGGTCTGAGACAGGCCGCACCGAGCTACAAAAACAGGCTGGGTGGGGGGAGAGTCACGGGTGCTCGCTGACTTATGCCGGTTATGGGCGGCTCAACTCACCAATCGCGAGAAGCATGGGCGCTCGTGGGACGACAGCACGGGGTTGTGACGCGGGAGCAGCTTCGTTCGCTCGCATACAGCCGCCATGCAATCGCTCACCGCATCAAGAGGGGTCTGCTTTATCCGATCCGCCGTGGTGTTTTTGCGGTAGGACGACCTGAAGTCAGCGACAAAGGACGTTGGATGGCTGCGGTGCTCGCCTGCGGGGACGGCGCCGTCCTCAGCCACTCCAGTGCCGCTGCTCTCTGGCACATCGGAAGTGAGCAGCGCGGCCTGATTGAGCTCTCCTTACCCAGCTCTTCTCGCCGGCGCCACCCCGACCTCCGAATCCACCGCCGCCCCTCGCTCAACCTCTCCCGAGACACCACCCGCGAGTACGGCATCCCCTGCACTACGCCGATCCAGACCCTGATCGATATGTCCCTTCGCCTCGATCGCGCCGGCGTCGAGCGGATGATCAACGAGGCGGATAAATACAACCTCGCGCACCCGCCCCAGCTACGTGAAGCGCTGGACGAACGAGCCGGCGAGAAGGGCGCCGCCAAGCTCCGCTTCATCCTCGACCGGCGCACCTTCCGCCTCACCAAGGAGGAGCTGGAACGCCGCTTCCTCCCGCTCGCCCGTCAGGCCGGCCTGCCGACCCCGCTCACCGGCCGGGTCGTCAACGAGTTCGAAGTCGACTTCTACTGGCCGGACCTCGGCCTGGTCGTCGAGACCGACGGCCTGCGCTACCACCGCACGCCCGCCGAGCAGGCGCGGGACCGCCTGCGCGATCAGGCCCACACCGCCGCCGGCCTCACCCCGCTGCGGTTCACCCATGAGCAGGTGCGCTACGAGCCCGAGCACGTGTTGGCGGTGCTACAGGCGACGGCGCGGGTGCTCAGCGAGCGTGCGACTCAGCCGTTGGTAGAACCGCTCGAATCATCGAGCCGGCTCGCCATCGCGACGAAGTAATCCAGCGCCGCCGGGTTCGCCAGCGAGTCGCGGCTCGCCGCCTTCTCCGGCGGCGTCCCCATCAGGATCCGCTTCACCGGCACCTCGAGCACCTTGCCGCTGAGCGTCCGCGGCACCTCCTCGATCTGGAAGATCTCGTCGGGGACGTGTCGCGGTGAGCACTGCTCGCGCACCCGGCGGGCGATCTCCCGCGGCAGCTCGTCGTCCAGCTCCGCCCCCTCGCGCAGGACCACGAACAGCGGCATCCAGCCGTCGGTCCCCGGCCGCGGCAGGTCGACCACCAGCGCGTCGACGATCGCGTCGATCCCCAGCACCGCCCGGTAGATCTCGCTCGTCCCCATGCGGATGCCGCCGCGGTTGATCGTCGAGTCGGAGCGGCCGTAGATGACCGCCGTCCCGCGCCGCGTCAGTTCCAGCCAGTCGCCGTGGCGCCAGACGCCGGGGAACATCTCGAAGTAGCTCTCGCGGTAACGGCTGCCGTCCTCGTCTCCCCATAGGTAGAGCGGCATCGAGGGCATCGGCTCGGTGACGACGAGCTCGCCGACCTCCTCGATCACCGGCTC
>JBQCHW010000345.1:0-2731 GCA_051954315.1 Solirubrobacterales bacterium | reverse complement strand
GGGCGCGACGGGAACGTGGACAGTACGGGATGAGGACATTCGTCACGCCTGACCGCCTGTCGCATTGGTACGGTGCCCGCGCCAATGAGACGATTTGCCAGTTGGATCACCAGTCATCGCGCAATCACCATCGTCGGTTGGGTCGTCGGCCTGATCTTGATGGGGTTCATCGCGTCCTCCGCCGGTTCGGACTTCAGCGAAGAATTCAGCCTCCCGAGCTCTGACTCCAAGGACGCGCTCGACCTGCTCGAAAACCGCTTCCCCGCCCAGGCAGGCGACACGGTGCAGATCGTCTACAAGGCCGATTCGGGGGTCGAAGCGCCTGCGGTCGAAAAGAAGATGGAAGGCGTCTTCACGAAGGTCGCCGCGTTCCCCCACGTCAGCGAAGTCTCGAGCCCTTACGAAAAGGGCGGCGCCGCCGCGGTCAGCGAAGACGGCAAGATCGCCTACGCGACCGCCCAGTTCAACGTAACCACCGACAAGCTCGGCGACAACGAAGTCAAGAAGATCATGGACATCGCCCAGGGCGCGGGCGGGAACGGCCTCCAGGTAGAGGTCGGCGGCTCACCGGCCGAGGAAGTCCGCGGCGAAGAAGAAGAAAGCTCCTCGGAGGGGATCGGCGTGCTCGCCGCCATCGTCGTCCTGCTGATCAGCTTCGGCTCCGTCGTTGCCATGGGCCTGCCGATCATCACCGCGCTGTTCGCGCTCGGCGTCGGCATCAGCGTCATCACCCTCTTCACCCACGTCTTCAACACCGCCGAATTCGCGCCGCAGCTGGCGTTCATGATCGGGCTCGGCGTCGGCGTCGACTACGCGCTCTTCATCCTCACCCGCTTCCGCAACGGCCTCGACGAGGGGCTCGACAAGCGCGAGGCGGCGGTTGCCGCCGTCGACACCGCCGGGCGGGCGGTGCTGTTCGCCGGGATCACGGTGATCATCTCGCTGATGGGGATGATGCTGCTCGGCCTCCCCTTCCTCTACGGGGTCGCCACCGCGGCGGCGATCGCGGTCCTGTTCACGATGATCGCGGCGCTGACGCTGCTGCCGGCGCTGCTGGCGGTGGCGGGCAACTGGGTCAACCGGCTGCGCCTCCCCTTCCTCGGCAAGGGCGCCCGCAGCATCGACGAAGGCAGCTGGTGGTTCCGCTGGAGCGGTCGCATCCAGCGCCGGCCCTGGCTGGCGGCGATCCTCTCCGGGGCGCTGCTGATCGCCCTCTGCATCCCGACGCTCTCGCTGCGCCTGGGCACCAACGACGCCGGCACCGACCCGGCCGGGACGACGACGCGCGAAGCGTACGACCTGCTCGCCGACGGCTTCGGCCCCGGCTTCAACGGCCCGTTCGTGATCGCCGCCGAACTGCCTGAAAAGGGCGAAGACCAGGCGCTGCAGACGCTGCGGACCGAGCTGAAAGGCGAAGAAGGGGTCGAAGAAGTCACCGACGTCTCCCTCAACCCGGACAAGACCGTCGGCGTCTTCCAGGTCTACCCGACGACCTCGCCGCAGAGCGTCGACACCACCGACCTGCTCGACCGGATCCGCGGTGACGTGATCCCGCCGGTCGAGGAATCGACGGGCGCACAGATCCACGTCGGCGGCATCAACGCGATCTTCGAGGACTTCGGCAACGCGATCGCCGACAAGCTGCCGCTGTTCATCGGCGTCGTCGTCCTGCTCTCGGCGCTGCTGCTGATGATCGTCTTCCGCTCGCTGCTGGTGCCGCTGAAGGCGATAGTGATGAACCTGCTATCGATCGGTGCCGCCTTCGGCCTGATCGTCGCCGTCTTCAAGTGGGGCTGGGGCGCGAGCCTGATCGGCGTCGACGCCACCGGGCCGATCATCTCGTTCTTCCCGATCTTCCTCTTCTCGATCGTCTTCGGGCTCTCGATGGATTACGAGGTCTTCCTGATGTCGCGCATCCACGAGGAGTGGGAGCGCACGGGAGATGCCAGCGAGGCGGTCCACCGCGGCCTCGCCCTCACCGGCCGCGTGATCACCGCGGCCGCGGCGATCATGGTCACCGTCTTCGCCTCCTTCATGATCGGCGAAGACCGGATCATCAAACTCTTCGGCCTCGGCCTGGCCTCGGCGGTCTTCATCGACGCCGTCATCATCCGCTCCGTCCTGGTCCCGGCGATCATGCAGCTCCTAGGCAAGCGCGCCTGGTACTTCCCGGCAGGCCTGGATCGCTTCCTGCCGCGGCTGCACGTAGAGCCGGCGGAGGGCGACCCCTCGCCGACTGGCGAGCACCCGGTGGTCGCGGCGGCGACCACGGGCGACTCCGACAACTAGAGACCGGGAAGCGGAACGACGCCCACGGCTTGGGCGACGAGCGCGACGACCCGCTCGGGTTCCTCTTCGACCTGCGTTTCGTTGAAGCGGAGGACGGTGTACCCGGTGGAGCGCAGGTCGAGGTCGCGCGCGTAGTCGTCCTCGAACGAGACGGAGCCGCGGTGGTAGAGGAAGGAGTCGGTTTCGACGACGAGGCGGTGCGAACGCCAGAGGAAGTCGACCTCGTAGCGGCCGATCTTGACGTTGGTCTCGGGGAGCGGGAGACGCGGGCGGTGCTGGGTGAGGAGGGCGTAGAAGTCTTCCTCGAGGTCCGAGCGGGCGCGGCGGCCCTTCGTGTCTTCGAGGCGCACGTTTTTCAGCTCCGCTTGGCGCTTGGCGCGGCGAAAGAGGTGAGGCGCGACCGTGCCCTCGAGGTCTTCGACGGTGCGTTGGATCGTGGTGA
>JBQCHW010000344.1:0-6817 GCA_051954315.1 Solirubrobacterales bacterium | reverse complement strand
GACGTGCGTCGCCGCGCCCCCACCCGTCAACGGCTTTGAAGCGTCATCCCACGTGGCGTGGACGCCGGGCGGCGACCTCCTGGTCGCCCACGAGCAGTTCGTCGCGCGCCTGCGGATTGCCCATCGGCACGTCGTGCCGCTCGGGGTTGCGGGAGCGCAGCGAGGGCCCCAGCAGCGCTTCCAGCAGGTTCGCCTCGCGGTCGGCGGAGGAGCGGAAGACGCGCAGGTTGCGGGCGCCGACGCCGACCCGCGAGAGCTCGTTGGCGGCGCGGACGATCTCGCGGTCGGTCTCGTCGTAAACGGTTTTCCCCTCGCGTTTCTCCGGCTGCACGATCCCGTAGTTCTCGAGTTCGCGGATCAGCTCCTCGCGGGCCCCGGTCTCCTCGACGATCTCCTCCAGGGTCAGGTAGGCGCGCGAGGTGTCGACGAGGATTGCCCGCCGCACCGCTCCCGTCGCCGGCTTGCGGTCGCCACCGTCGCCGGTCAGCCCGACTAGGTCGCCGCCGGAGGCGAGCTCCTGGCGGATCACCCGCAGCGGCAGGAACTCGTCGCGCTGCAGCCGCAGGATCGTCCGCAGCCGTTCGACGTCGGACTGGCTGTAGAGGCGGTAGCCGCCGGAGGTCCGGCGCGGGCTCAGCAGCTTCTGGTCCTCCAGGTAGCGGATCTTCGAGATCGAGACGTCGTCGAATTCGCTCTGGAGGATTTTGCAGACGGCGCCGATCGTCAGCGCCTTGCGCGGGCGGCTCGCCGGTTCGGCGCTGCGGTTAGTCGGCCCAGAGACGGTCATCGCTAGCGCTCCAGGTAGCTCAGCTTGTACTTGCCGACCTGGATCTCGTCGCCGTCGGCGAGCCGGTGGGACTCGATCCGGCGGCGGTTCACGTAGGTGCCGTTGAGCGAGCCGAGGTCGTCGATGTAGAGGCCGTCGCGACGGCGGACCAGCAGCGCGTGGTTGCGGGAGACGGTGACGTCGTCGAGGAAGACGCCGGCGTCGGGGCTGCGGCCGATCGAGACCCGCTCCTCGCTGATGCTGAAGCTCTCCCCGGCGCGGCCGCCGCCGCTGCGGATGACCAGCGCGGCGCCGCTCTCCTCGACCACCTCGTCGATGTCGACCGGCTTCATCTCGCCGGTCTCGTCGACCCGGTAGGTCATCGTCGTCGGTTCCTCGCCGGCCTCTTTCTGCCCGCCGAGGTAGGCACCGCACTTCTGGCAGTAGTTGGCGCCCTCGGGATTGGCGAACCCGCACTCGGGACAGTGGACGGCCATGACTGGTTGTCCCGCTCAGGCGGCGGGATCGTCCTCCGTCAGCGGCTGCGTCTTCCCGGCCAGGATCTGGGTCAGCTGCTCGACGTCGCTCCCGGAGATCACCGACTCCCCCGCCTCGCGTTTGTGGCGCAGGCGGTTGACCAGCTCGGCCCGCAGGATGTCGATTTTCCCGTGCAGGACGCGCCGCCTGTAGGAGATCTCGTTCTCCTCCGCGGTCAGGTTGTCGATCATGTCCTTCAGCTCCTTGTCGCTGAGGGACCCGAGATCCGGAAAGGTGTCCTCCATCGTGCTCCTAACTCGAGGAGGCGTGGCCTCCGTTGGCGAAAGCGGATGATAAACCCCCGCGGGCGAAAGGTTCAACCCTAGGTTAAGGGTTTAGGTACATCTGAAGCTCAGCTTGCAGCGCGCTGGGCGCGGACCGCTCGCATCCCGGCCCGGGCGTAGAGCACGGTGGCGATGATCGCCATCGCCAGGCCCCAGAGCACCAGAGCCGTTGCCACCCAGCCCGGGGCGAGCAGCGCCAGCCAGAGCCCGCCCATCAGCGGGAAGACCGAGATCCGGCCGGGCCAGTTGACCTCGATGTCAACGCCGTGGCGGAGGCCGTACTCGGCGAGGATCAGCATCGAGAGCTCGCGCAGCGCCAGCAGCGCCAGCGCCCAGCGGGGCAGCAGCTCGAAGCTCCAGCAGACGAGGGCGCCGGCAAGGATCGTCAGCCGGTCGACCAGCGGGTCGAGCAGCGCGCCCAAGCGGCTGTACTGGCCGGTGATCCGGGCGAGGATCCCGTCGAGGTAGTCGCCGGCGGCGATCGCCCAGAAGACCATCGCCGAGGCGACCGAGGTGCCGTCCTCGGTGTTGTAAACGAGGACGAGGAAGACCGGGATCGCGGCGAGGCGGATGTAGCCGACCGCGTTGGGGATCGTCCAGGGGCGCAGCGGCTCGCCTTTGCGGGTCGTGCGCGGCGGCGGCGCGCTGCGGTCCAGTCCGAAGAGGCGGCGCAGGCGGCCGCGGCCGAAGGGGTCGTGCTCAGTCATCGAGGAGCGACAGCGCCTGCGCGGCGGCGTCCTCCAGCGGCAGCTTGTGCTCGGCGCCGGTGGCGCGCACGGTCGCCTCGACGACGCCTTCGGCGAGGCCGCGGCGGCCGGCGACGATCCGCAGCGGGCAGCCGAGCAGCTCGGCGTCGGTCAGCTTCTCCCCCGGCCCGGCGTCGCGGTCGTCGTAGAGGACCTCGGCGCCGGCCTCGAGCAGCTGCTCGTAGAGCTTGTCGGCGGCTTCACGCTCGGGCTCGCCCGCCTTCGCCAGCGAGACCAAGTGGACGTGCCAGGGGGCGATCGCCTTCGGCCAGACGATCCCGCGCTCGTCGGCGCCCTGCTCGACCGCGGCGGCGACGATTCGCGCCGGGCCGATCCCGTAGCAGCCCATCACCATCGGGTGTTCGGCCCCGTTCTCGTCGAGGTAGGTGGCGCCTAAGGGCTCCGAGTAGCGGGTGCCGAGCTTGAAGATGTTGCCGACCTCGATCGCGGTCTCGATCTCGATCGGCTCGCCACCGGGAGCGAGATCGCCGGCCTCGACCTTGCGGACGTCCATCTCGTAGGACTCGAAGTCGCGGGCCGGGTCGACCCCACGCAGGTGGGTGTTCGCTTTGTTGGCGCCGGTGACGTAGGAGCTGCCGGTCAGCGCCGCGTCCTTGATGATCGGCAGGCCGCTGCCGACCGGCCCGAGGTAGCCGACCGGCCCGAGCTGCTCCTCGATCTCCTCGGCGCTCGCCTGGCGGAAGTCGGTTTTCATCCCGTTGCGGAGCTTCGTCTCGTTCAGCCGGTGGTCGCCGCGCAGGAGGACGAGGACCATCCCCCGACCCTCGACGATGATCGGCAGCGTCTTGATGAAGGCGCCCTGGGGCAAGTCGAGGTGCTCGGCGACCGTCTCGACCTTGGTCATCCCGGGGGTTTCGACCTCCTCCGGCGCCTCCAGCGGCGCCGGCGGCTCGGCGGGCTGCGGCTCGGCGGAGGCGATCTCGACGTTGGCTGCGTAGCCCGGCGCCAGCGCCACCTCGTCCTCGCCGGCCGGGCAGGGCGCCATGTACTCGTCGGCGTCGGTGCCGCCCATCATCCCGACGTCGGACTTGACCCGCGACCAGCGCACCCCGCAGCGGTCGAGGATCCGCCCGTAGGCCTCGGCCTGCAGCTCGTAGGAGCGCGCCAGCCCCTCTTCGTCGCGGTCGAAGGAGTAGGCGTCCTTCATCGTGAACTCGCGCGTGCGCAGGACACCGGCCCGCGGCCGCGGCTCGTCGCGCTCCTTCGTCTGGATGTGAAAGAGCATCAGCGGCAGGTCGCGGTAGGAGCGCACGTCCCGCGCCACATGCGTGGTCACCGCCTCCTCGTGCGTCATCGCCAGCACTAGCGGCGAGCCCTTGCGGTCCTCGAGCTTGAACAGCTCCTCGATCGCATACCGCCCGGTCTTTTCCCAAGGTTCAGACGGCATCAGCAGAGGCATCAGCATCTCCTGGCAGCCGATCCGCTCCATCTCCTCACGGATGATCTGCTCCACCTTCCGCTCCACCCGCCACCCCGCCGGCAGATAGCTCCACAACCCGGCCCCGAGCTGCCGAATCAACCCGGCCCGAACCATCAGCTTGTGCGACGTCGCCTCCGCATCCGCGGGCGGGTCCTTGAGCGTCGGCAGGAAGGTCTGAGAGAGGCGCGACATCTACCGCGCGAGTCTATTGCCGCCGTCCCGGGCCTGACTTAGGCTGCGGGGGTCGAGTCCGAACAGGGGAGAGCCATGAGCTTCGTAGGTATCCGCATCCAGATCTCGTTCGCAGCCTTGGCTGCTGCTGCAGTGTTGCTCCTGGCCGCAGCCTCAGCGCCGGCGGCGACCGTGGTCAATGGCGATTTCGAGAGCGGAACCCTGAATGGCTGGCAGGTGGTCGCCGACCCATCGCCGGAAAGTGGCAACTGGTACGCCTATAGCGGCACCGACAACCCGTTCGGAGAATTCGGCCCTGGAAGCGTCCCTCCACCTCCGGCGGGGAACTACGCGGCGATCACTTCCCAGGGAGGCCCCGGAACCCGCATTCTCTACCAGGACGTCGGTCTGGAGGCCGGCTGGACCCACCGGTTGTCGCTGATCGTCTACTACCGAAGCGAAGCGCCGCTGGTGAACCCCTCCCCGGACTCGCTCGAGGCCGAAGGGGAACTCGCGAAAAATCCAAACCAGCAGTATCGGGTCGACATCATCAAGCCGAGCGCTCCGATCGACTCAATCAGCTCAAGCGACATCCTCGCGACTCTGTTTGCGACCAAGGCTGGAGATCCGCAGGAACTGGGTCCGACGAATCTCAGCGCCGACCTCTCGGCCTTCGCCGGGCAAACGATCCGCCTCCGGCTCGCTGAGGTCGACAATCAAGCCCCGTTCTTCGCCGGAGTCGACTCGGTCTCGATTTCCAGTGTGGCACCCCCGCCTCCACCGCCTCCGTCGAACGTCTTTAGCTTCGGCAAGCCGACCTTCAACAAGAAGAAGGGGACCGCGAAGCTGCCGGTCACGGTTCCGGGCGCAGGCACCGTCCAGCTCGTCGACGTCAAGAAGACGAAAAAGAGGGTGAAAGGGAAAACGTTGCAGGCCGCGGCGGCCGGAACCCTACAACTACCCGTGAAGCCGACGAAATCCGGGCGCCAGACCCTCCTCGCGAAAGGCAAGCTGCCGGTCAAAGTCGCCGTCACCTTCACCCCCACGGGAGGAACCGCGGCAACCCAGACTCGAAAGCTCACGCTTAAGCTAGCGCCGCCCCAGCCGTAGCACCAGGTGCTACAGTCGTTGCATGGCTAGAGAGGTCTCCATCCGCGAGCTGCGGAACTCCACGTCAAATGTCATTGCTGATCTCGAATCCGGAGAGCAGTTGACGCTGACGGTCAATCGCCGACCCGTTGCCGACATCTTCCCCCACGTTGAGAAACGCGATCCGTGGGTTCCCTCCAGCGAGCTTCGGCGCATTCGGGAGGAGGCGCCTGCCGATCCGAGGCTGCTTGACGATCTCGCCGATGTCCGCGGCGCCGAGCTGGACGATTGAGAAAAGCAGTTGCAGATACCTCGGTCTTCATTGCACAGGAGACCGGGAGAGAGCTAGGCGATCTCCCCGAGAGGATCGGTGTCTCCGTGATCACCGTGGCCGAGCTGGAGCTCGGAGTCTTACGGGCAACTGATTCCCGCGAGAGGGCAAGTCGACTCTCCACTCTCTCGCGTGTGCAATCGCTCTACCCCCTGCTGCCGATCGAACCGGAGATCGCCAGTTGGTTCGCCCGGATCGCGGCTTCCGAGCGAGCTCAAGGTCGCCGACTGCGGCGCCATGACACCTGGATCGCGGCGACCGCTGCGCATCATCGGGCCGCAGTAGTAACCCAAGACGCTGATTTCGCTTCCTTCGACGAAGTCGAAGTGATCCGCGTCTAAGCGCGGGTGAAGCGACGGCCGGCGGTTGGGGAGGCCTCCTCGTCGAGGAGGACTTTGTCGGACTCGCCGCGTTCTACGGCTTCGGCCTCCATCGCGGCGATCTTCTCGGGGGTTAGGTCACCGGCGTTTTCGCGCTCGATGTTGGCTACCCACTCGGCGCCCTCCTGAGACTCGGCCTCGTCGAACTCGACTTGGCCGCCGCGGTCGAGGGACTTGTCGATCTCCTCGAAGAGGGTGTCGACGAGCTTGGCCTGCGGGACCTTGCGGAGAGGTTTGCCGCCGGCGAAGATCAGGCCCTCGTTCTTGGCGCCGGCGATGCCGAAGTCGGCGTGGCTGGCCTCGCCGATCCCGTTGACGGCGCAGCCGAGGACGGCGACCTCGACCGGCTCCTCGTAGCCTTCCAGCCGCTGCTCGATTTCCGCCACCACCGAGTCCATGTCGAACTGAAGGCGACCGCAGGTCGGGCAGGCGATCAGGACCGGGCCGCGCTCGCGCAGCTGCAGCGCCTTGAGGATCTCCCAGCCGACTTTGACCTCCTCCTCGGCATGGAAGGTCGAGAGGCTGATCCGGATCGTGTCGCCGATGCCGTCGGCGAGCAGCGTCCCCAGGCCGACGGCGCTTTTCAGCGAGCCGCCCCACTTCGTCCCCGCCTCGGTGACGCCGAGGTGCAGCGGGTAGGGGATCTTCTCCGAGAGCAGCCGGTTGGCGGCGATCGTGTTCGGCACGTTGGTCGACTTGATCGAGACCTTGAAGTTCTCGAAGTCGAGGCCCTCCATCAGCTCGACGAACTCGACCGCGGCGGCGACCAGCGCCTCGACCGGCGCTTCGCGCTCGAGCGCGTGCAGGTGCTTGGGCAGCGAGCCGGAGTTGACGCCGATCCGCATCGGCACGTTCTTCGCGTTCGCCTTCTCGGCCACCTCGGCGACTTTCTCGCGGCCGCCGATGTTGCCCGGGTTGAGGCGGATGCAGTGGGCGCCGGCATCGATCGCTTTCAGGGCCAGGGTGTGGTTGAAGTGGATGTCGGCGATCACGGGGATCGGCGATTCCTTGACGATCGTCTTCAGCGTCTCCGCGTCCTTCTCCCGCGGCACCGCGCAGCGAACCAGGTCCG
>JBQCHW010000343.1:0-3383 GCA_051954315.1 Solirubrobacterales bacterium | reverse complement strand
CCCGCCGTGCTCGACCGCGTTGCTGAGCAGGTTGTCCAGTGCTTGAGCGAGCCTGAAACGGTCAGCGGTGACGAACATCGAGTCATCGTTATGTCGCACCCGAAAGGTTCCCCCGCTGAGGGTGACCGCGGTGCTCCACCGCCGGCCCGCCGCGTCGATCAGATCGCTAATCGAGACCTCGCTAACCGCTTCCTCGAGTGACCCACCGTTGACCTCTCGATCTAGACGCTCGAGCGCCGCCGTCGCCAACTGAAGGGAGGACTCAGCCGGTGCGGTCGGTGGGAGATCGGCGGGAAGGGAGAGGCTGAGTACCTGCAGCGGCCGGCGCAGCTCGTGCATCGCCTCGTTCAGCGCGGCGCGGCGGCGCCCCTCCCGGAGGTTCGTTATTCCGCCTGCCAAGGCCAAAGAAGCCGCTACCGGCAGCCCCGTCACGACCTCGGCCAGCTCCACCGCCATGGTTATCCCACCTCTTGCGTCCGCATCGGTGAGGTAAGGCGGGAGCGATCGCGACTCTCCCCCCTCGAGCCACAGCTACCCCGCATAAAGCGAAGAAAGAAGCACTCGCCCCTCGAAGCGGTCTCGGCCAGGCGCCACGACGGGGCGAGTGCAACGGGTAAGACCCTAATCCATCACCGTTCAGTTCCCAAATGCCCCAAAAGAAAAGTAACTGGAGGCGGTTACATTGGTTGCTCTCTTTTAGTGCATATTCTTTCGCGGGCGCGGTTACCCTCCATCCGTTTTGGAATACTTGTCTAGTAACTCGGACGTCCTTTGCCACCCATACACACGACGTCTGAGACCCCAAACTCCAGGAGGTCCTCCTTGCCACAGTCCCGCACTTCTCCAGAGGGCATTACCCAACAACTGGCGAAGGCCCTAGCCCACCCGCTCCGCGTTCGTATCCTCAGCTCCCTGCACAAAGGGATCTCGAGCCCGAACCAGCTGGCCCAGGAGCTCGGTGAGCCGCTCGGCAACGTCAGCTACCACGTGAAAACGCTGCTCGAATACGACTGCGTCGAACTGGTGAAAACGGAGCCGCGCCGCGGTGCCGTCGAGCACTTCTACCGCGCCACCGACAAGGCCTTCCTCAGCGACTCCGACTGGGCGAAGATCCCGGCCTCGGCTCGCAAAGGCATCAGCGGCTCGATCCTCGAGTCGATCGGCCAGAGCGCGACCGAGGCGATGGCCGAGGGCACCCTCGACGCTCGTAGCGACTCGCACCTCTCCGACACGCCCCTCCAGCTCGACAAACAGGGTTGGAAAGACCTCAACAAGGCCCTGACGGAAACTGTCGACAAAGCGGCGGCGATCCAGAAAGAAGCCTCGAAACGGATGGGCAAAGACAAGTCCAAAGCCCTGCAGACGAAGCTCGCGATCATGCACTTCGAGGTGCCGAGCGCCAAAGGCGGCAAGAAAAAGAAGTAGCCCACTCCCGTTTCGCCTGACCTCAGGCCCCGGCCGCCCAGCGCGACCGGGGCCTTTTTCGTGGTCCCGGTCAGCCCTCGATCAGGCGGTAGCCGATGCCCCAGCAGTTGACGACGAAGCGGCCATGCTCGGGGTCGAGTTTGCGGCGCAGGCGACTGGCGTGCGAGTCCAGGGTTCGCGTCTTCGAGGGACCGCGGTAGGCCCAGACCGCCGCCAGCAGTTCTTCCTTGGTGAAGACGCGGGTGGGATCGGAGGCGAGGATGCGGAGGAGGGCGAATTCCTTGTTCGAGAGGGAGACGAAGCGCTCGCCGACCATCACCCGGCGGCGGCCGGGGTCGATCGTCAGCTCGCCGATTCGGGTCGGCCCATCGTTGGCGTGGGCGCGGCGACGGAGGATCGCTTTGATCCGGGCCCTTAACTCTCCGTATCTGAACGGCTTCACCACGTAATCGTCAGCTCCGGAATCGAGGCCGCGGACGCGGTCGTGATCGCTGCTGCGGCCGGTGAGGATGATCACCGGCAGCCGCGGGTCGAAGCGGGAGCTGATCCCGTCGGCTTCGCGGATCTCGCGCAGGACGTCGAGGCCGGAGGCGTCGGGGAGGCTGAGGTCGAGGAGGAGCAGGTCGGGGTGGTTGTAGCGGCAGAGCCGCAGGGCGTCGGAGGCGCTTGGCGCCGGCATCACGCCGAAGCGGTCCGCCGAGAGGTGGTCGCAGAGCATGTCTAGGGTGACCTCGTCGTCGTCGCAGACGACGAGGTTGGCGATGTCTTCTCGTTCAGGGAGCATGGGGCGTTAAGGGTCGGGCGGGGAAATCTCTCCCCCCTCTGCCGCGGGAATCTCCAAAACTGCGGCCGCGCCGCGGTGCCAGAGGATCCGGCGTGGCGGCACCTGGCGATGCGCCGAGAGCACACGCCCGGCGTCGTCGAGGAAGTAGACGTCGAGGGCGAAGCGCATGCCGAAGGTGTGGACGCTCGCGCAGCGCGGGATCAGCAGGCCCGGGCCGGCCACGGAGCGCGGCCGCCAGGCGAGGCCGAGCAGGCGCGAGCGGAAGCTGTCGGCGGTCGGAACGTCGAAAACCGGCGCGGTCACCTCTTCCTAAGAGGACAACGGCGGCAATCTCTCCCCCCTCTAGGCTCTCCTCGTGGACCGCAAGCCGAAAGTCGCGATCTTCAGCCCCAACCCGATGGTCTCGATCGCGATCGAGACCTTCAGCGCCGACGGCGGCGACGACATCCACATCCACCCCGCCGGCCAGGGCGTCTGGGTCGGGCGAATGGCGGCCGAGCTGGGGGCAGAACCGGCCCTCTGCAGCTTCATCGGTGGCGAGGTCGGCAAGGTCCTGCGCCCGCTGCTAGAGGAGATGCCGCTGGAGCTGCGGCTGGTTGAGACCGCCGAGCCGAGCGGCGCCTACATCCACGACCGCCGCGAGGGCGAGCGCAAGCCGATCTCCCAGAGCGCCGCCCTGCCGGCCTCCCGCCACGAGGTCGACGAGCTCTTCTCGGTCACCGTCGCCGCCGCCCTCGACTGCGACCTGCTGGCGATCTGCGGCCCCTACCCAGACAACACCGTGCCGCTGGAGATCTACGGGAGCCTCGTCGCCGACGTCAAGGCCAACGGGGTGCCGACGATCGTCGACCTCTCCTCGCCGCGCCTCGACAGCGCCCTGGAGGGCAAGCCCGACCTGGTGAAGATCAACGACTGGCAGATCGCCGGCTTCGTCTCCGGGCCGGTCGACACCGAGGAGCGGATGCGGGCGGCGATCGACAGGCTGCTGGAGGCGGGCGCCGGCGCCGCGATCGTCACCCGGGCCGAGGAGCCGGCGATGGCGGTGCGGGACGGCCGCGCCTGGGAGATCAAGCCGCCGCGGTTCGAGCGCGGCGCCCGCGAGGGCTGCGGCGACTCGATGATGGGGGCGCTGGCGGCGACGATCGCCGCCGGGCGCGAGTGGGAGGACGTGCTG
>JBQCHW010000342.1:0-9625 GCA_051954315.1 Solirubrobacterales bacterium | reverse complement strand
AGCCCGACCTCGGCACCTCTCTGGTGTTCGGGGTCGCCACCCTTGGCGTCATGTACTTCGGAGGCGTCCCCTGGACGCACTTCGCGGTGATCGGCGCCGGCATCGCTGGGCTGATCGCGCTGGTCCTCATCGTCGCTCCGGCGGTGGGGCACCCGGTTCTCAAGGGGTATCAGGCGGAACGGCTGACGTCGTTCCTCAACCCCCTTGAACATGAACGCGGGGCGGCCTACCAGCAGACCCAATCTGTAGTTGCCATCGGCTCTGGGCAATTCAGCGGCCGTGGCAACAAAGCCACCCAGACGCGGCTCGACTTCGTTCCCGAGCGGCACACCGACTTCATCTTCGCGGTGATCGGTGAGCGCTACGGGTTCATGGGCGCCGCGTTCGTCCTATCCCTTTACGCCCTGCTCTTCTGGCGGGCGCTGCGGATAACGACGCTCTCGAAGAACTCCTACGGAACCCTGGTCGCGGGCGGCATCGCCGTCTCGCTGCTGTTCCAGACCTTCGTCAACGTGGGGATGAACCTCGGGATCATGCCGATCACCGGGATCCCCCTGCCGTTGATGAGCTATGGAGGGTCCTCCGTGCTCGCTACTTTCTTGGCGGTCGGCGTTCTTCAGAGCATCAACGTCCAAGCGCATCTCAGCCAGAGAGGCAGGTTCGTCTGGTGATCTCGCAGAAAGAGACCCGGCATCGCGTACCTACTCTGAACTGAGCTGAACAACAAATGAAAAAAACGATTTTGGTCTCCGCCGAGCGCGGCGAGACCCGTGTTGCCGTCCTCGAGGCAAAGCAGAAAGGCGGCAAAAGCAACGTCGCCGAGCTCTACATCGAGCGGCGGGGCCGGCGATCGATCGTCGGCAACATCTACAAGGGCAAGGTCGACAACGTCCTGCCCGGGATGGAGGCCGCCTTCGTCGACATCGGCCTGGAGCGCAACGGCTTCCTCCACGTCGACGAGATCCTCACCCCCGACGGTGAGCAGGCCCCGCGCCGCGGGCGCGGCGGCGGTCGCCGTATCAACGAGCTGATCAAGCCGGGCCAGGAGATCCTGGTCCAGGTCGTCAAGGACCCGCTGAAGACGAAGGGCGCCCGGCTTTCGATGAACGTCTCGATCGCCGGCCGCTACCTGGTCTTCGCCCCCAGCGGCAGCGGCGTCGGCGTCTCCCGCCGGCTCGCCGACAAAGAGCGCGACCGGCTGCGGAAGATGGTCGACCGCACCTACAAGGGCAAGGGCGGGCTGATCGTCCGCACCGCTGCCCACGGCGCCAAAAAAGCCGACTTCGTGCGGGAGATCAAGTACCTGCAGAAACTGAACGAGGTGCTGGAGCGGCGCTCGGAGGGCACCAAGGCGCCCTCGCTGGTCTTCCAGGAGGCCGATCTCTCGATCCGCGTCCTCCGCGACGTCTTCCTCAGCGAGTTCGAGAAGGCGATCATCGACTCGCCGAAGCAGTTCGAGCGGGTGACCAACTTCTTCCAGCGCACGGCGCCGGAGCTGGTCGACGGGGTCGAACTCTACGAGGGCAAAAAGCCGCTGCTGGAGAAATGGAAGGTCGACGAGGAGATCGAGTCGACCCTGAACCGGCGGGTCGACCTGCCCTCCGGCGGCTACCTGATCATCGACTACGCCGAGGCGCTGACGGTGATCGACGTCAACAGCGGCTCCTTCACCGGCCGCGGCAAAGGCGGCCTCGAGGAGACGATCACCAAGGTCAACACCGAGGCCGCCGAGGAGGCGGTGCGGCAGCTGCGGCTGCGGGACATCGGCGGGATCATCGTCATCGACTTCATCGACATGGCCCGGGCCAGCAACCGCGACAAGGTCCTGAAGACGATGCGCAAAGCGCTCGACGCTGACAAGTCGAAGAGCTACGTGGTCGAGGTCTCGCCGCTCGGCCTGGTCGAGATGACCCGGCAGAACGTCACCGACGGGGTGCGGGAGATCCTCACCGAGCCCTGCCCGACCTGCGAGGGCGAGGGCGTGGTGCTCTCGGCCGAGACCGTCGCCCTCGAGGGGCTGCGGAAGATGCGCGACATCGTCGCCGAGAACGGCGACAGCGAGGCCTTCCTGATCCGCGTCAACCCCAAAGTCGCCCACGAGCTGACCGACGAGGACAGCGGCCTGGCCGAGTTCGAGGAGGAGACCGGCAAGCGCTTCCACTTCGAGGGCGGCGAGGCGCTGCCGATCGACACCTTCCGGGTGGTCGAGCAGGGCGGCCGCGCCGAGATCGAGGAGCGGGCGCTGCCGTTCAAGGTCGGCGAGGAGGTTCTGGTCGACATCGACGAGCCGCACATGTACAACGCCGACGACGCGGTTGCGCGGATCGACTCCTACATCGTCAGCGTCACCGGTGGCGGCCCGTTCGTCGGCGAGCGCAAGATGGTGCGGATCGACGAGGTCGAGCGCTCGGCGGCGATCGCCTCGCTGCTGGGAGGGGGCGGAGAGTCCCCGAACGGGTCTTCGGGAGGCGAGAAAAACGGCTCCCAGCTAGACTCCGACGCTCCTTCGCGCAAACGTAGCCGTGGCCGCAGGGGCGGTCGAGGGCGTTCGCGCGCCAAGCAAGGCAGCGAGAAAGACTGATGAGCACCTACGCGATAGTCGAAACCGGCGGTAAGCAGTACAAAGTCGAGGAGGGTACGTCCCTGCTCGTCGACCGGCTCGACGCCAAAGAGGGCGACAAAGTCGCCCTCCGCCCGGTGCTCTTCCGCGGCGACGACGTCGTCACCGGGGAGAAAAACCTCGGCAAAGTCAAAGTCGAGGCGAAAGTCGCCGAGCACCTGCGCGGCCCGAAGGTCAAAGTCTTCAAATACAAGGCGAAGAAGGGCTATCGCCGCCGCGCCGGTCATCGCTCCGAGCTGACCCGGCTCGAGGTGACGACGCTCAAAGGGGGCAAAAGCTAATGGCGCATAAGAAAGGCCTCGGCTCCAGCCGCAACGGCCGCGAATCCAACCCCAACATGCTCGGGGTCAAGGTCTTCGCCGGCCAGAAAGTCACCGGCGGCGAGATCATCGTCCGCCAGCGCGGCACCCGCTTCTGGCCCGGCGACGGCACCGGCATCGGCCGCGACCACACGATCTTCGCCACCCGCGAAGGCGTCGTCGACTTCAAGCCGTCCCGCAAGGGCCGCACGATTTCCGTCCTCCAGGACTAAAACAACCAAGGGAGAGGTTCCATGCATCTCGTCTCTGAGCGCAGAGACCACCGGCTCGTTGCCGTGGGCTTTGCGTCGATCGCCCTTGCCCTCGTAGCGGTGCTCGCGTTCGCCGCTCGCGCTCAGGCGGCCGAAACCATCTACTGGAACAACTACGACACCGGCAGCATCTCGTTTGCTGACATCAACGGCAGCGGGGGCGGGTTGTTGAACCTCGGCGGCGCGACGCTGGAAGAACCCGAAGGGATGGCCTACGACTCGGCTACCGGCAGGATCTACGTCGCCAGCAGCGCTGAAAATGGCGAACATCAAGCCATCCTCTATGCGAATGCGGATGGCAGCGGCGGGGGCGTCTTCACGGCCCCCGGTGCCCCGGTCGAAGTACCGAAGGGCATCGCTGTCGACCCGGTCAACCGCACCATCTACTGGGCGAATTCCGAAGAAGGCGCCACGATCAGCTGGGCCCGCTTGGACGGTAGCGCCGGCGGCACCCTGAACACGAGCGGCACGACCGTGGAATGGCCGGACAAAGTTGCCGTCGACCCGGTGCACGGCAAGGTCTACTGGTTCAACATTCAGAACCAGCCGTACACGATCGGCTATGCGAACGCCGACAACAGCGGCGGTGGAGGCACGCTGGATCTCACCGGGGCGACGCCGCCGAAAAACGTGAGGGGGCTGGTGGTGGACCCTGCCGCCAACCGTCTCTATTGGCTTACCGGCGGCAGCGCCGAAATGGTCTCCTACGTCAGCCTTTCCGGTGGCGGCGGCGGCGATATCGACTTCGCCGAAGCTCCCGTTTTCAATCCGTACGGCCTCGCGCTCGATCCCTCGATCAATCGCCTCTACTGGGGTAACTACGCCAATGGGGAAGAAAGGGAAGACGCCATCGGCTTCGCCAGTACCACCGGTGGAGGCTTCGGTGGCATCACGCCGTCAACTGCTCCGGTTAACGGTCCCCAGGATCCGCTGATCCTCAAGAGCCCGAGCGGAACCGGCGCTCCGGCCGTTACCCGTGACGCCGCCAACCCGCCAGCCTTGAGCTGTTCGACCGGCGGCTGGGCGGCTGACTACGCCGGCTCGTTCGTCTACCAGGCGCCACGGAGCTTTGGCTACCAGTGGCTGCTTAATGGAGCCGCCGTTCCTGGCGCAGTCGGAAGCACGCTCACCGCAACCGCAGCCGGCAGTTACACCTGCACGGTGACTGCAACGAACCAGAGTGGCTCGGCAAGTCAGACCAGTGGCGCAGCCACCACCGTCAGCGCCGCAAGCGTGAAGCTGACGGTCAAGCCGAAGAAGGCGAAGGCGAAGCCCGGCAAGGCAGCCAAGTTCAAGGTCAGTGCCCTCAACCAGGGCGACCTGCAGACCGGCAACGCCAAGCTCTGCGTCAAGGTGCCGAAGAAGGCAAAGAAGGCCCTGAAGGCGCCGAAGTGCAAGACGCTCGGTGCAGTTGGTGCCCTGACTACCAAAGCCACCAAGATCAAGGTCAAGGTGAAGAAGTCAGCGGCCAAGGGCAGCTACAAGGTCACCCTCCAGGTCAAGGGAACCGCTGGTAAGGCCGTGAAGGCGACGGTCAAGGTTCTCGGCTAGCGACACCTGGCACCTGGCAGTACCGACGGGAGGGCTTCGGCCCTCCCGTTTTCGTTGTCGCGGTCCTCTTTAAGCTCAGCGCGATGTACGACAAGGCGAAAATCTGGGTCGAGGGTGGCGGCGGCGGCAACGGGTCGATCTCGTTTCGTCGCGAGGCGCACGTGCCGCGGGGCGGGCCCGACGGCGGCGATGGGGGGCATGGCGGCGACGTCGTGCTCGTCTGCGATCCCTCGAAGCGGGATCTGGGGGCGCTGAAGGGGAGCAAGCACTTTCGGGCGCAGCGGGGGCGGCACGGGGAAGGGTCGAACCGGCAGGGGGCACGGGGGGAGGATCGGGAGATCCCGGTGCCGCCGGGGACGCAGGCGACGGCGGTCGACGGCAGCCGCATCGACCTGGTCGCGCCGGGGCAGCGGGCGATCGTGGCCCACGGCGGCCGTGGGGGGCACGGGAACCGGCGCTTCACCACTTCCACCCGGCAGGCGCCGCGATTCGCGGAGAACGGCAGCTCGGGCGAGGCCGACTGGATCGAGCTGCAGCTGAAACTGCTGGCCGACGTGGGGCTGGTGGGCCTGCCGAACGCGGGTAAGTCCTCGCTGCTGGGGCGGCTGACGCGGGCGGCGCCGAAGGTTGCTGACTATCCGTTCACGACCCTCTCGCCGGCGCTGGGGACGATCGAAGGCGAGGACCGGCAGGCGGTCGTCGCCGACATCCCCGGGCTGATCGAAGGCGCGGCGGCGGGAGCCGGGCTCGGCCACGAGTTCCTCGCCCACGTCGAGCGCTGTTCGATGCTCGTCCATCTCGTCGACATCGCCCCGATGGAAGGCGACCCCGTCGCCGATTACGAGACGGTGAGGGGCGAGCTGGCTGCGCACGGCGCTGGGCTCGAGCGCTTGCCCGAGCTGGTCCTCCTGAGCAAGCGCGACCTTTTACCGGCCGAGCAGGTCGAGGAGGCGCTGCGGGAGTGGGGGGAGCGGGTTGGCGACGTGGCGCTGGCGGTGATGTCGGTGTCCTCGGCGACCGGGGAGGGGTTTGACGAGCTGCGCCGCCGGATCCTCACCGAGCTGCCGGAGATCGTCCCAGCGGCGCCCTCAGACGTCGAGCTCGACCAGGAGTTCGAGGCCGAGCACCGGGTCTACCGCCCCGCCGGCGAGGGCGGCTACTGGGTCGAGCGCGAGGAGGACGGCGGTTTCCGCGTTCTCGGTCGCGGCGTCGAGGTCCTGTTCGAACGCCACGACACCAAAAACGAGGAAGCGCTCGCCTACCTAGAGCAGCGACTGAAGGAGATCGGCGTCATCGCAGCCCTCGACCGCGCTGGCTTCGAACCGGGCGATGAGGTGCGCATAGGCGAGCACGAGTTCGAACTTTTCCCCTAGCTGAGGCTCGAAAGTCCCGCGGCGACGGCGAAGCCGAGGACGGTGACGAGCCCCGCTCCGCGACCGGCGTCGTTGCGGGCGTCGGGGATCATCGAATCGATCAGCATCACCAGCAGGGCCCCGGCGGCGAAGCCATCGATCGCCGCCTTTGGGTCGCCGGAGACTGCGTCGGCCGCCAGGTAACCGACCACAGTGGAGATCGCGCAGATCGCCGCCACCAGCACCCAGAGGCGCAGGATCGCCTCGCGCGAGCGCCCCGCCTGGCGCATGTCGCTGGCCGAGCCGAGCGACTCCGGCAGGTTGGAGACGAAGATCGCGACCAGTAGCGAGACGCCGACCCCGGCCCCGGCGGCGATGTTGATCCCGAGGACGAGCTGCTCGGGGATGCCGTCGAGGAAGGCGCCGAGGGCGAGCGCGGTGCCGCTGCCCGAGCCTTGCTGGCGACCCTGGCGGCCGCGGCCGGTGGCGCTGCGGCGGGCGATCAGGCCGTCGAGGAAGTAGTAGGTCAGCGCCCCCACCCCAAGGCCGACCCCGGTGATGCCGGCGCCGCCGACCTCGATCCCCTCGGCGGCGAGCTCGAAGCTGACCGCGCTGATCAGCGCCCCGGCGCCGAAGGAGAGCACGTAGCCGACCTGGCGGTCGGGCCAGCGGCGGCCGAAGGAGAGCAGGGCACCGATGACGAGCGAGCTTGCCGCCAGCGCTCCCCAACCGATCGCTTCGCCCATCTGGGCTACTTTCCCCCTCGTGACCGTCGTAATCAAGCTCGGGTCCTCGATCGTCGCCGCCGACGACGGCGAGCTGCGCGCCGACGTGCTCGATTCGGTCTGCTCCCAGGTCAGCGAGCTGGAGCGCGGGGGGGAGCGGGTGGTGATGGTGACCTCCGGCGCGATCGCCCGCGGGATGCGGCTGATGGAGCTGCCGCAGCGCCCGAAAGCGATGGACGAGCTGCAGGCCGCCTCGGCGGTCGGCCAGGGCGACCTCTTCCGCGCCTACGAGAGTCGCTTGGCGAAGGGCGGGACGCGGGCGGCGCAGGTTCTGCTCACGGCCGCCGATATCGCCGCCCGCACCAACTACCTGAACGCGCGCCAGACGCTGCGGCGCCTGATCGCTTGGGGCGTGGTCCCGGTGGTGAACGAGAACGACACCACCGCCACCGACGAGATCAGCTTCGGCGACAACGACTTCCTCGCCGCCCAGGTCGCGGTGCTGCTCGACGCGCGGCTGCTGGTGTTGCTCACCAATGTCGACGGGCTGCTCTCCGGCGATCCGCGCAGCGAGCCCGACGCCGAGCTGATCGGCGAGGTCAACGACTTCTCCCAGCTCGAGGGGCTGGAGATCGGCGATCGCACCTCCGTCTTCGGCTCCGGCGGCATGCGCAGCAAGGTCGCGGCGGCGGAGATGGCGAGCGAGGCTGGCATCCCGACGGTGATCTGCAACGGGACGAAGGAAGGGACGCTGCGCGCGGCCTCCGCCGGCGAGGCCTGCGGCACCCGCTTCGCTCCGGGCAAGGGCAGGACCTCGAGCTTCAAGCTCTGGCTCAAGTACGCCAAGCCAGCACGCGGGCGGCTGATTGTCGACGCGGGCGCGGCCCGGGTCCTGCGCGAGCGCGGATCCAGCCTGCTGCCGGTCGGCATCGCCGCCGTCGAGGGCAGCTTCGAAGCCGGCGACGCGATCGACGTTGCCAGCGACGGCAAAACGATCGGCAAAGGCATCAGCGACTACTCGGCGAGCGAGCTGCAGCGGGTGATCGGGATGAAGAGCGAGCAGGTGCGTGAGCTGCTCCCGCACGCCGCCGACGAGGTCGTGCACCGCGACCGCTTCGTGCTGCTCTAGACCCCCCGGTACCCTTTGCCGATGGCAGTGACCGAGACCACCGTCGCCGAGAGCTGCGCCGCCGCCAAGCGCGCCGCGCGCTCGCTGGCGACCGCTTCTACCGAGGCGAAGAACGCCGCCTTGGAGGCGACCGCGCGCCTGCTCGAGGAGCGGGCGGAGACGATCCTCGAGGCGAACGCGGGCGACCTCGCCGATGAGCGCGCCGCCGGGCTGACCGAGGCGCTGCGCGACCGGCTGCGGCTGACCGCGGAGCGGGTGGCGGCGATGGCCGAGGGCGTGCGGGTCGTGCGCGACCTCGACGACCCGGTCGGCGAGGAGCTGGAACGGAAAACTTTGGCGAGCGGCCTCGACCTGCGCAAGGTGCGAGTACCGCTCGGGGTCGTCGCGGTCGTCTACGAGGCGCGGCCGAACGTGACGATCGACTGCGCGGCGTTGACGATCAAGAGCGGCAACGCGATCGTCCTCCGCGGCAGCTCTTATGCCGAACGCTCGAACGCGGCGCTGGCCGCGGTCGTGCGCGAGGCGCTGGCCGAGGCGGGGCTGCCCGAGGACGCGGTGCTCTCCCTCGGCGGCGGCGGCCACGAGGAGCTGGCCGAGCTGGCGACCCAAGAGGGCCTCGTCGACCTGCTGATCCCCCGCGGCGGCGAAGGCCTGAAGGCGGCGATCAAGGCGGTGGCGACGGTGCCGGTGATGTACGCGGCGGCGGGCAACTGCCACGTCTACGTCCACACCGAGGCCGATCCCGAGATGGCGCGGCGGATCGCCGTCAACGCCAAGGTCCAGCGGCCCGGCGTCTGCAACGCGGCCGAGACGCTGCTGATCGACGCCCCTGTCGCCGAGCGCGTCGCGCCGGCGATCCTCTCCGATCTCGCCGCCGCCGGCGTCGAGCTGGTCGGCGACGAGCGGATCCGCGCGGCCGCCGGCAGTGTCGAGGTCGGAGCCGCCACCGACGAGGACTGGGACAGCGAGTACCTGGGACTGAAGATGGCGGTCGCCGTCGTCGACTCGGTCGAGGACGCGATCGAGCACGTCAACCGCCACGGCACCGGCCACTCGGAGGCGATCGTCACCGCCGACGATGCGGCCGCCGAGGAGTTCGTCGCCGGCGTCGATGCCGCCGCCGTCTACGTCAATGCTTCGACCCGCTTCACCGACGGCTTCGAGTACGGGATGGGCGCCGAGATCGGCAACTCGACCCAGAAGCTGCACGCCCGCGGGCCGATCGGGATGCGCGAGCTGACGACCTTCAAGTACGTCGCGCACGGCGACGGCCAGGTGCGTGAGTAAGAGCCCATCCATGGCCTCCCCGCGCACGCCTGGCGGCGGCGGACACTTCGCGCTGCGGCGTCCTCGGTCGGCCGAATGGCGCTGCAATTCGCGCCTCCCTGCGTCCTTGCATCGCTTGGTCCGGCGCTCGCCTGTCGTACACGCGGAGGCCATGGATGGGCTCTAGCAAGGGCGGGGCGATCGGGGTGCTGGGGTCCGCTTTCAACCCCCCGCACCTCGGCCACCTCGCGCTCGCCCAGGAGGCGCTCTGGCAGCTCGACCTCGACGAGGTGATCCTCGTCCCCACCGGCCAGGCCCCGCACAAGCGGATCGCCGACGACCCCGGGCGGGAGGCGCGGATGGAGATGACGCGCCTGGCGGCTGCTGACGATGAGCGCTTCTCGGTCTCGG
>JBQCHW010000341.1:0-8134 GCA_051954315.1 Solirubrobacterales bacterium | reverse complement strand
CGAGGCGGCGCTGGACCGCTCCGGCGTTGCCCCCGAGCAGGTCGAGCAGGTCGTCTTCGGCCAGGTCCTGCAGGCCGGCCAGGGCCAGATCCCCTCGCGCCAGGCCCAGATCAAGGGCGGGATCCCGAAGGAGGTCCCCTCCGAGACGATCAACAAAGTCTGCGCCTCGGGCATGCGCTCGGTCGGGATCGCCGATCAGGCGATCCGCGCCGGCGACTCCAACGTCGCCGTCACCGGCGGCATGGAGTCGATGAGCCAGGCGCCGTACCTGCTGCCGAACGCCCGCTTCGGCTTCCGGATGGGCGACGTCAAGGCCCTCGACGCGATGACCCACGACGGTCTCACCAACCCCTTCACCAAGAAGCAGATGATCAACGAGGCGAGCGAGGTCGGCAACGAGCTCGAGATCACCCGTGTCGACATGGACCGCTTCGCCGAGCGCTCGCACCGGCTCGCCCACGAGGCGACCGAAGCCGGCCGCCTCGCCGAAGAGATCGTCGGCGTCACCGTCAAGTCCCGCAAGGGCGAGAGCACGGTCGAGGCCGACGAGGCGATCCGCCCCGACACCACCCTGGAGACGCTGGCGAAGCTGAAGGCGATCGGCGGCGATGACGCCACCCACACCGCCGTCAACGCCCCTGGCGTCAACGACGGCGCCGGCGCGATCGTCGTCGCCTCCGACGAGTGGGCCGAAAAGGAAGGCAAGACGCCGCTGGCGCGGATCCTCTCCTACGGCACCGTCGCCGACGACTTCCCCTACCTGGCGAAAACGCCGGCCAATGCCGCCAAGCAGGCGCTGGAGAAGATCGGCAAGAGCCCCGAGGAGGTCGACCTCTGGGAGATCAACGAGGCCTTCGCCTCGGTCGCCCTCAACTCGGTGCGGATGCTCGGCGTCGACGAGGAGAAGGTCAACGTCAACGGCGGCGCGATCGCCCTCGGCCACCCGATCGGCGCCTCCGGCTCGCGCATCGTCGGCGCGCTCGACCACGAGCTGCGCCGCCGCGGCGGCGGTCTCGGCGTCGCCGCGATCTGCTCCGGCGGTGGCCAGGGCGACGCGATCGTGCTCGTGGTCAGCGGAGGCTGAGCTTGGGCCCGCAGCCCGCGAGCGAGAGCACGCCGCGGGCTGCGGCTTTCTTCGATCTCGACAAGACCCTGATGGCGGGGTCGAGCGGGATGCAGTTCGCCCGTATCGCCGCCAAGCAGGGGATCGTCGGCAAACGGCAGCTGGCCAGCTGGGGGTTCGAGCACACCCGCTACCGCCTCCGCGGCACCACCGACGCCCGCACCGCCGAGGTGCTGAAGGTGGCGCGGGAGCTCATAGCGGGCGTCTCGGCGAGGTCGATCGACCGGATGGGCCCGGAAGTGATGGCGGCGATCCTGCCGCGGATCTTTCCCCAGATGCTGGAAGAGGTCTACGCCCACCAGGACGCCGGCCGGCCCACCTTCATCGTCAGCGCCGCCGGCAACGGCGTCGTCGAGCAGCTGGCCCACGTGCTGGGGATGGACGGCGGGATCGGCACCCGCTACGAGGTCGACGACGACGGCAACTTCACCGGCCGCCTCGACGGTCCTTTCGTCTACGGCGCCGGCAAGGTCGAGGCGATGCGCGAGTTCGCCGCCGCCCACCGGATCGAGCTGGCCGACTCCTACGCCTACTCCGACTCGCTCTCCGACCTGCCGATGCTGCGCGCGGTCGGCAACCCGGTCGCCGTCAACCCCGACCCGCCGCTCGCCCAGATCGCCCGCGCCGAGGGCTGGCAGGTGATGCGCTTCGAGCGCCTCGGCCGCCGCCTGGTGGCAGCGGCGGTGACGCTGCTGGCGACGGTCGCCGGGTTCGGCGCCTCACGCTTAGCGGCGCGGCGCAGGATGCCCGCGCCGCGCCGCTTCCCGCTGCGCGCCGGCCGCCACTAACGCGGCCGGGCGCTTGGGAGCCCTCCTCCCCTAGCTGGGTTGCGCCGTCGGGTGGCCGCGATGCCCCTTCGAACGCAGGAACTTGAGAACGGTGTCGGGGTTGCGGACCGCGCCGCCGGCGACGAGGACGGCGAACCCGATCCCGGTCAGCAGCAGGGCGATGCCGATCACGATCCCGAAGATCGAGAGGCGGTCGGCCATGTAGCTGGCGTTGAGCGCGGTCGAGAGCGCGGTCTCGGTGACCCAGGTCTGGCGGGCGCCGTTTTCCACCGGCAGCTTCGTTTCCGGGTCGGTGGCGGCGAACTTTTCGTTTTCGGTGCCGCCGCCCGGGGCGAGTTCGCCCTTCGGCGTGTCCGGCAGCGCTTCGAAGCGGCCCATCTGCGAGTAGGTGTAGCCGCCGGTCGCGAGCAGCGCGTGGACCCGCATGTACTCGGCGAAGCAGCGCGCCTTGTCGCCGTTGTCGATCGCCTCGTTGGCGACGCTGCAGCTGGGCGTTTCGACTTTGCCGGCGAGGCCGGCTCCGCTGACCTCGGCGTCGATTTCCTTCGGCGTCATGTCCGGCGTACCGACGATCTGTTCGCGGGAGAGGCTGTCTTCGACAGTTCCCTTGCCGCTCGCTCCCATGACGATCGCGGCGATGCCGAAGGCGATCAAGACGACCGCGGCAACCACGCCTCCGATTTCCAGTCCTTTGCGCATCTCTTGCCTCCCTACAGTTGGCTCGTGAGCCCCTGTGGGCCCGCTTGATGCGAGCAAGATCCCAGCGCCGCGGCTCCTTGCCCTCCGTGCTGAGTCCCACATCGAAGGGGTGATTTGCCGCAACCAGGCGTCGCCGGGGCTACCTGGATCCGGCTTCCAACCGCTAGGGTTCCGCTCGCAATGGAGGCAGCAACCGCCCGCAAGATTCGCGTCGTCGTCGCCAAGCCCGGCCTGGAGGGGCACGACCGCGGCGCCAAGATCATTGCCCGCGCCCTGCGCGACGCCGGCATGGAGGTCATCTACACCGGCCTGCACCAGACGCCGGAGCAGATCGCCGAGACGGTGATCCAGGAGGACGCCGACGCGGTCGGCCTGTCGATCCTCTCCGGCGCGCACATGACGCTGGTCCCGAAAGTCGTCGAGCTGCTGAAGGCGCAGGGGGTGGACGACGTGCTGGTGACCGTCGGCGGGACGATCCCGGCCGACGACATCCCCGAGCTGAAGAGCCTGGGGGTCTCCGAGGTCTTCACGCCTGGCTCCGGAACCGACGAGATCGTCGAGTTCATCCGCGAGCGCGCCAGCGCCCGCCACGAAGCCGAAGCCTGAGCCGGCTCCTCAAGCCGCTTCGTGACATCTGACACGGATCGGTGCATAGGTCCGTCCGATCCGGGTATCATCCTGATTGACTCGTCAGTCAACCGCAGGCAGGCGTTAGTATCGCGCCCCGCGAAAGACCTGAGAATCACCCCTAAGGAGGCTTTGCTTTGAAGATCTGCGTCCTGGTCAAGGAGGTACCGGACGCCGCCGTTCAGAAGCGCATCGATCCCAACACGATGCGGCTGGACCGAGGCGGCGAGAAAAATCTCAACCCCTTCGACACGCACGCCCTCGAGGCTGCGATGCAGATCAAGGAGGGTGGCGCGATCCCGGTCGAGGAGGTCGTTGCGGTGACGATGGGGCCGAGCTCCGCCGTCCGCGCTCTGCACAAGGCCGTCGCGCTTGGCGCCGACCGCTCGGTGCACCTCGCCGACGACGCGCTCGCCGGCTCCGACGTCTGCGCGACCGGTTACGCGCTGGCGAAGGTGCTCGAGTCGGAGAGCCCCGACCTGGTCCTGCTGGGCCAGCAGTCCGATGACGGCGAGTGCTACACGATCGGCGCCGTCGTCGCCGACCACCTGAAGATGCCGTCGCTGACCCAGGTGATCCAGATCGACGTCGCTGACGGCAAGCTCCGCTGCGAGCGCCAGGCCGAGTACGGCTACGACACGGTCGAGGTCGAGCTGCCGGCCGTGATCAGCGTCGGCGACGCGATCAACGAGCCGCGCTACCCCAGCCTGAAAGCGATCATGGGCGCGAAAAAGAAACCGCTCGACTCGAAGGCGACCGGCGACGTCGGCATCGAGGCCGGCAGCGTCGGCGAGGGCGGTTCGAAGACCAAAGTGCTCGCTCTGAACCCGCCGCCGGCCAAGGAAGCGGGCGAGATCATCGAGGACGAGGACACCAACGAGACGGTCGAAAAGATCGTCGCGTGGCTCGACGAGAGGAAGCTGATCTAAATGGCAGGGATCCTGGTTTACGCCCTCCACGACGACGAGGGCAACTTCAACAAGAACTCGCTCGGGGCGATCTCCGAGGCGGCCAAGCTGGCCGGCGAAGTCGGCGGCGAAGCCGCCGCGCTGGTTGTCGGCGATGTCGCTGACGACGCCTGCGCGGGCCTCGGCAAATACGGCGCCGCCAAGGTCTACCGGGCCAAGAGCGTGCCCGAGGGCCTGGCCCAGCCGATCGTCGACGCGATGGCGAAGGTGATCGGCGAGCAGGGCTTCTCCTACGCCCTGTTCGGCGGCGGTCTGCTCGGCTTCGAGATCGGCGCCGGCCTCACCGCCCGTCTCAACGCCGGTGTGACCATGGAGGTCACGGCGGTCAAAGTCCAGGACGGCGGGCTGGTTGTCGAGCGGCCGATCCTGCAGGACTCCGAGATCGCCGACGTCGGCTACGTCTCCGAGCCCGGCATCATCATCGGCCGCCTCAACGCCTTCGACATCAACGAGAGCGGCGGCAGCGCCGAGGTCGTCGATGTCGACGTCGAGCTCTCCGAGTGGTCGAGCAAGGCGAAGCTGGTCCAGCGCGGCGAGCAGCGCGGCGCTGACGTCAACATCGAGGACGCCGACATCCTCGTCGGCGGCGGTCGTGGCCTCGGGGCCAAAGAGGGCTTCGAGCTCTGCGAGCAGCTCGCCGACTCGATGGGCGGCGCCGTCGCCGCGACCCGCGCGGTCGTCGACGCCGGCTGGTACCCCTACGCCGCCCAGATCGGTCAGACCGGGAAGACGGTGGCGCCGAAGCTGTACCTCGCCGCCGGCGTCTCCGGGGCGATCCAGCACAAGGTCGGGATGCAGAACTCGGAGAACATCCTGGCGATCAACAAGGACCCGAACGCGCCGATCTTCGAGTTCTCGGACCTCGGCGTGGTCGGCGATCTCCACAAGATCGTCCCCAAACTGACCGAGGCGATCAAAGCCAAGAAGGGCGGCTGAGCTCCGGCTCAGTCGTCTCCGTCCGCGTAAAGGAGCCCACCCCACATGCCCGCCGTCGCCCCCGCTGAGTTCCCGCCGCCGTTCGATCCCAACAGCGTCATCGGTCCGCCGACCGACGCGCCCGAGGATCGGATCGAGGTCGGGGTGGCGATCGTCGGCGGCGGGCCGGCCGGGCTCGCTTGCGCGAACAAGCTCCTGCAGCTGCTCGAGAACGAGCCGGAGCTGACCGAGCAGCTGGGCGAAGTCCCGGTTGCGGTGATCGAGAAGGGCAAAGTCGCCGGCGCCCACCTGCTCTCCGGCGCCAACATGAAGCCCTCGGCGATGGAAGAGCTCTTCCCCGATCTGCCGAAGGAGGAGTGGCCGGTCTACCAGGAGGTCACCAAGGACGCGGTGTACCTGCTGACCTCGAAGGCGGCGCTGCCGTTGAAGCCGATGCCGCCGAACTTCAAAAACCACGGCAACTACGTCACCTCGGTCTCGAAACTGGGCCGCTTCCTCGCCGAGAAAGCCGAAGAGGCCGGCGCCTACATCCTCAGCGAGACCGCGGCGACCAAACTGCTGGTCGAGGACCGGATCGTCAAGGGTGTGCGCTCCGGTGACCGCGGCCGCGGCAAGGAGGGCGAAGAGCTCGCCAACTTCGAGCCCGGCTCCGACGTGACCGCAAAGGCGACCGTGCTCGCCGAGGGCACCGTCGGCCATCTCACCTACGCCGCCTACGACTACTTCGACATGCACGGCGCCGACCCGATGCGCTGGGAGCTCGGGGTGAAAGAGGTCTGGGAGGTCAAGGAGCCGCTCGACCGCGTCATCCACACGATGGGCTGGCCGCTGCGCAAATCGCCGCGCTTCAACGAGTTCGGCGGCAGCTTCATCTACCCGATGGGCGAGGACAAGATCTGCATCGGCCTGGTCGCCGGCCTCGACTACACCGACGCCACCTTCAGCGTCCACGACGCCCTGCAGCTGCTGAAGACCCACCCCTTCATCAAGAAGCTGATCGACGGCGGCAAGCGGGTCGCCTGGGGCGCGAAGACGATCCCCTCCGGCGGCTACTTCGCGATGCCGAAGCGACTCGCGGTGCCCGGCATGATGATCGCCGGCGACGCCGCCTCGATGGTCAACGTGCCGACGCTGAAGGGCGTTCACTACGCGATGCACGCGGGGATGTTCGCGGCGGAGACGATCGTCGAGTCGCTGAAGCAGGACATCGACTCGGTCAACTTCGAGGCCTACGACGAGAAGGTCCGCAAGTCGCTGATCGAGAAGGACCTGAAGGAATCGCGCAACATGCGCCAGCCGTTCAGCAAGGGCTTCTTCATGGGCGGCGCCATCGCCTCGGCGATGACGATCACCAAAGGCGCCTTCCCGGGCGGCCACTGGAGCCAGGAGCACGACTCCGAGGTCGAGATGGACATCGGCAAGGCGGGGGACACCTATCCCAAGGCGGACAACGAGCTGACCTTCAACAAGCTCGATTCGGTCTTCCTCTCCGGCAACGCCACCCGCGACGACGCCCCCAATCACGTCCGCGTCCAGACCCACGTCCCGCGTGAGATCGCGCGGACCTGGGTCTCGATGTGCCCGGCCCAGGTCTACGAGATCCCCGAGGACCAGCTGGAGAACGGCGCCGCCGAGGTAGACGTCCACGTCACCGCTTCCAACTGCGTCCAGTGCGGCGCGATCACTGCCAAGGGCGGCCGCCTCACCCTCCCCGAGGGCGGCGACGGCCCGCTCTACCAAGAGACCTGATCTCGTAGGAAAGCTGTTCCTCTAAAGGCACGATCTGCGCGCCATGCGTGCGGATCTGCCGCCTACGCTCGGCGGGTGCTTCCCGTCGGGTCTCTCATCAACGATGCTGCCAGCGGTGCCGGCTTGGTGGCGGCGTGCATCGCCGTCTGCGGTTTCCTCCTGCAGGCGCCCTCTGCGCTTGCCAAGGCAGATGACAAATCGGTGAGGGCGGCGACGGTGGTGGGCGGTTTAGCAGGCCTTGTTCTCGGCATCGGCCTGATCGCGATCGCTGTTATGGTAGGGTAATGTTATGTCTGAGGAGGCAACGTGAGTGAGCGTAACGCATTCATTCTGTTCTTCATCGCGATCGTCCCACTGACTGTCGGTTGGGTGCTCGGGCTGAAACTGTTGGGCGCTGACGACGAAACGTTGGCTGGGGGATCCGTGTTGTTGCTCCCCGTGGTCGGCCTCGGCGGCGGCTGGCTCTTCATGCGCTACCACTAGCTTCGGCCCAGTAGGTTCCTGCCGTGCTAGCCCTGGGCATAGCTGCGGCGATCACTGCTTCGCTGCTCTACAACACCTCGATCGCCTTGCAGGCGCTGGAGGTGCGGGAGGTGCCGGGGGAGCATGGGCTGCGGCCGTCGTTGCTGGGGCGGTTGCTGCGGAACCGGCGCTGGCTGGGGGCGACGGCGCTGGGGCTGCTGGGGTGGCCGTTCGAGATCGCGGCGCTGCTGCTGGCGCCGCTGACCGTGGTGCAGCCGTGCATCGCCAGCGGTCTCCTGCTGTTGCTGTGGCTGGGGGCGACGCGGCTGGGGGAGAGGCCTGGGCGGCGGGAGCTGGCTGCTGTCGCCGCAATCGTGGTTGGGATCGCCGGTGTTGCTTGGGCCGCGCCAGAGCGGACGACCGACCACGCGGACACGGGGGCGGTGGCGTTGGCGCTGCTCCTGGTCGCGGTCCCAATCGTGCTTCCGTATCTCTTCCGCAGGTCTCTGGCCGATCGCGGGCAGCGCCTCGCTCTGCTCGCAACCGTAAGCGCCGGCTGCGGCTACGCCTGGACGGCGATTGCCAGCAAGCTGCTGACCGATGAGCTGGCCGCGGGGGCCGTGCTGGTCGCGGCGATGTGGTTAGCGACGGCGGCGGCTTCGGAGGGCATGGCGCTGCTGAGCGAGATGAGCGCCTTGCAGCGGCGGCCGGCGACGCACGTCGCCCCGACGATGTTCGCGGTCCAGGTGCTGCTGCCTGTCCTGCTGGCACCGCTGATCTTC
>JBQCHW010000340.1:0-17572 GCA_051954315.1 Solirubrobacterales bacterium | reverse complement strand
GGCTCAGCTCCGGGTCCAGGTCGTTAAGGCGCTGTGGCGTCACGCCGCCGAGGCTCTCGCTGTTGGCGATCAGGACGGTCGCCAAGGTCGCCGCCGGCAGTTGCGGCAGCTCGATCCTTCGAACCTCACCATCGGTTGCTGCACGCAGGTCCTCGATTGCCTTCTCGCACGCCTCGCGGACCTCCGGGGCGACGTCTTCGGAGACCTCGTCCTCGATCACCCCGATTCGCAGGCCGCTCGCCTCGCCTGCCCGCAGCTCATCGCCGAAGAGGACCGAGCCGAGCAGGCGGGCGTCGCCGGCGTCGGCGCAGAGCGGGCCGGAGACGATCGTGGTCGAGACGCCGGCCATGTGATGGCCGTCCATCGCCGAGCGGCCGAAGGTCGGCTTCAGCCCGGTCAGCCCGCAGTAGGTGGCGGGGTAGCGGATCGAGCCGACCCCGTCGGCGCCAACGGCACCGGCGACGAGGCGGGCGGCAACCGCCGCCGCCGGACCGCTCGAAGACCCACCCGGGCAGCGCTCGGGGTTCCAGGGGTTGCGAGCCGGCCCGTAGACCGAGACGTTGCCGGTGCTTCCGGCACCGAGCTCGTGCATGTTGCCGACGCCCACCACCACCGCCCCGGCGTCGCGCAGGGCGCGGTAGGGCCCCGACTCACCCGGCGCGGTCTCGGCGAGCATCTCGGCGGCGCCGAAGCGCTGGGCGCGCCAAGGCAGCGGCCACTCGTCCTTGATCACGATCGGGACACCGTGCAGCGGTCCGGCGGGCGCGGCCGCGAGCATCTCCCGCGAGCGCTCCGGGAAAGTCTCGACCACCGCGTTGATCGCCGGGTTGCGCGCCTCGATTCGGGCCAGCGCGGCCTCCAGCAGCTCGCTCGCGTCGAGCTCACCGGCGGCGATCGCCGCCGCCTGCGCGCGCAGCGAGAGGTCGAGCGGCTCGCTCATCGCCGCGGCGGCGCCTGCGAGAGGTCGTGGTCGCGCTCGGAGGCGACGGCGCTGGTGTCGAGCGCAAGCAGCTCGAGGATCGGCGGCCAGAGCAGCTGGTGGGCGGCGCCCATCACCGCCAGCTCGATCTCGTCGGCCTCCACACCGAAGGCCGCGAGCGCCGCCGGGATGAACTGGTCTGCACTGCCTGAAGCCTCCATCTAAGGCCGCAACCCTAACGAGGCCACTTGGCCGGGATCGTGCAACGGCTGCCGGGGCGCAGCATCCGGCCGGGCTTGAAGGCAAGATTGGCGCCGCAACTGGGCTCAGCCCCTCGTGTTGCCACAACGATGCGAATCACCGAGACGAAAGCCACCACCCGCCGCGGCTGGACCGCGCTGCTCGCGGCCGCCTGCCTCTTCGCCGCCCTCGTCGCCGTCGCGGCGCCGGGCGACGCGGACTCGGCTCCGCTGCGGGTGGTCGTCCTCGGTCAGACCTCGGAAACGCCGCCCCCGTCCTGTCCGGGCAAACTCCTCAACGGCCAGCCGATCGTCGAATGCCGGGTAGAGGGTCACGTCACCGGCTTCCAGTCGGTCGCCGACGGCGTCCCGCGCCCCTTCGAGGCTCCGTTCGAAGGCAAGGTCGTCGCCTGGTCGATCAGCCTCTCGAAGCCTTCGACCAAGGAAACGAAAACCACCGCCGACGAGGTGGGCTTCTTCAACGAATTCTTCGGCACCCCCTCCGAGGCCCGGATCGGGATTCTGCGCCCGATCGAAGGGACCAAGCCGCCGAAATACACGCTGGTGCGCCAGAGCCCGATCGAGGTCCTCGACCCCTACTTCGGCAGCACCCCCGTCTTCGCCCTCGATCACCCGCTCACGGTGCTCAAGGGCCAGGTCGTCGCCCTCACCATCCCCACCTGGGCGCCGATGTTCGCCCTCAACCTCTCGCCGGAAAACAGCTGGCGCGGCAGTCGCCTGCCCGAACACTGCGTCGAGAGGGAAGACATCCAGAACGGCCACCCCCAGCAGGGCGTCGGCAAGACCAAGACCTACGGCTGCTACTACAGCGAAGCGCGGTTGCTGTACACCGCGACGCTGGTCAAGAAGCCCTAGCGCAAGAAGCGCTCTAAAGGGCCGCTTGGCGGAGCCCGCAGTACGGGCAGTCCGACACGTCCAGCCCGATCAGCTGGTCGCAGCGGCGGCAGGCGCGGAGGTTCTCGGGGCTGCGCGGCAGGGACGAGACCGAGGGGGCGAGCGGCAGGACCATGCCCACCGGCTCCATCTCCTCGCCGGTCTCGCGGTCGACGTAGACCGAGCCGGGCTCGGCGTGGGCGATCGCCTCGCGACCCGAGGCCGCGGCGCGCATCCGGTAGAGCTGCTTCTCGTTCATCGCCGGGAAGACTATTAGCTTGGGCGGGCGATGAAGGTCCTGATCTTCCACGGCTACATGCTGCGCGGCACCGGCAGCAACATCTACAACGTCAACCTGGCGCGGGCGCTGGCCCGGCTTGGGCATGAGGTCCACCTGCTCTGCCAGGACCGCGAGGTGCGGATCGAGGGGGTGGAGATTCACAACCCCGACATCGGCGGGCTGCTGCCGGTCTACGTCAAGGACCCCTATGAGGGGTTCGAAGTCAAGACCTTTCCCGAGCTGAGCGAGGCCGAGCTCGACCGCTACCTGGAGGCGAACGTCGCCGCGGTGCGGGAGGTGGCCGCGGCGGCCGGCGGCGTCGATCTCGCCCTCGCCAACCACCTGGTGATGGGCCCGGCGATCCTCGCCCGCGCCGACGTGGCGCCGTATGCGGTGAAGATCCACGGCTCGGCGCTCGAGTACACGGTGAAACCGCACCCGCGATTCCTGCCCTACGCGCGGGAGGGGGTGGAGGCGGCGAGCGGCGTCCTTACCGGCTCGGGCCATACCGCCGAGTCGCTCTGGGAGGCCCTCAGCGACGTTCCTGGCCTGCGCGAGAAGACGCGGCTTGGACCGCCGGGCGTTGACGTCGAGGAGTTCCGGCCCCAGGGCGAGCGCGAGCCGCTGGTCGCCTTCGTCGGAAAGCTGATCGTCTCCAAGGGAGTCGACCTTTTGCTCGCCGCCTGGCCGTTGGTGCGGGCCGCCCACCCGGACGTGCGGCTGGAGGTGGCCGGGTTCGGCGCCTACGAGGAGGCGCTGCGACGGCTGCTGGCGGCGCTCGACCGCGGCGACCTCGAGGGGGCGCGGGAGATCGCCCGCCGCGGCTGGGCGCTCGAGGGTGGGGAGGAGCGGCCGCTGCCGATCCTCAGCGCCTTCCTCTCCGATCCCCCGGCTGGCTACGTGGAGATGGCGCGCGCCGCCGCCGGCTCGGTCGAGTTCATCGGCCGCCTCGAGCACCACGAGGTCGCCGACTTCTTCCCTCGCGCCGAGGCGATGGCGATGACGAGCACCTTCCCCGAGGCGTTCGGGATGGTCGCCGTCGAGGCCGCCGCCTGCGGCACCCTGCCGGTCTCGGCCGGGCACTCGGGGATGCTCGAGGTCTCGCGGCAGCTGCGCGACGCCCTCCCCGATCCCGCCGGCGGGCTCGTCTCCTTCCCGGTCGAGGAGGGGGCGGTCGAGGCGATCGCCGAGCGCCTGGGCGCCTGGCTGAACCTTCCAGAAAACCAGCGCGAGGCGGCGCGCGAGGCGCTGGTGGAGACGGTCCGACGGCTCTGGAGCTGGGAGGGAGTGGCCCGCGGCGTTCTCGCCGCCGCGGCTGGGGAACTCGGCGATCTACCGCGCCCCACGAGCTAGTTGCAATGGTCACCCGGGGACCGCAAAGCCTCCCGCCGCCGCTTCAATAGAATGCCCGCCGCCCCAATGTACGGCCGCCTGCCCATAGTCAAGATGCTGCTGGCGACGATCGCCCTGACGGTCGTCATCTCGGCGGTCATGGTCTCGATCAACTGGGACGGCCAGGAGGCCTCCACCGCCGCGCCGAAGATCGACGATCTCCTCAACGTGATGATCGTCCTCTCGTCGTTCGTGTTCTCGCTGGTGATGGTGATGCTCTTCTACGCCCTCTACAAATTCCGGGCGAAGCCGGGCGACGAGTCCGACGGCGAGCCGATCCACGGCAACACCCGCCTTGAGATCGCCTGGACCCTGATCCCGACGATCATCGTCCTCTTCGGCGCCGGCTACAGCTGGAAGGTCCTCGCGGACATCGAAGAGAAGAAGGCCGACCACGTCACCGTCGACGTCTTCTCCCAGCAATATGCCTGGAGCTTCGCCTACCCGGGCAAAGGCTACGTCTGGAAAGAAGGCGAATTCCACGTCCCGGTCAACCGCCAGATCCAGTTCAAAATGCACGCCCAGGACGTGATCCACTCGTTCTGGGTGCCGGAGTGGCGGATCAAGAAAGACAACGTCCCGGGGATCACCACGACGGCGCTGGTCACGCCCGACAAGGAAGGGACCTACCAGCTGATCTGCACCGAGCTCTGCGGCTTCGGCCACGCGACGATGCGGGCCAAGGTCGTGGTCGAGTCGGAGGCGAAGTGGGAAAAGTGGGTCGACAACTTGAAGCAGAAAACTCCTGAACCGCTGATGGAGTCGGTCAAGCAGGACACGCAGGTCAATCCAGCCGGCTTGGACGCCGGAGGCGCGTAGGCATAATGGGGGAAAGCTGATGGTTGCTGCGATCAAGAGACCCGGCTGGACGCGCGCGATCTTGGGCGCGATCGCCTTCGGAGCGTTTGGATTCGGCCTTGTGGTGGCCCTGCGGGCGATCTCCGGGCTGCCGATTTACCAGACCGAACAGACCGGCTACCCGCACATCATCGTGCCCGCGATCACGGCTCCGCTCGGCTTCCTCGCCGGGCTCGGCTGCTTCGATTACTGGCTGCGCTGGGCGGTCGGCGCGCCGACGATCCCCGACGATCACTCCCAGCACGGGGCAAAGACCTGGAAGGACTACTTCCGCTTCAACACCGACCACAAGGTCATCGGCGTCCAGTACGTCTGCACCACCTTCTTCTTCTTCTTCGTGGGCGGCCTGATGGCGATGCTTATCCGGGCCGAGCTCGCCCAGCCGGGCACTCAGATCGTCGACGCCGCGACCTACAACAGCCTCTTCTCCACCCACGCGGTGCTGATGATCTTCGTCTTCGTGATCCCGGTCTTCGCCGGGCTCGCGAATTACGTCCTGCCGCTGATGATCGGCGCGCCGGACATGGCCTTCCCGCGCCTCAACGCGCTCTCCTTCTGGATGCTGCCGCTGGCCGGGCTGCTCTTCATCGGCAGCTTCCTCTGCCCGGGCGGCGCCTTCGACGCCGGCTGGACCGGCTACGCGCCGCTCTCGACCGGGGCGCCGCTGGGCCAGTCGTTCTTCAACCTCGGCGTCCAGTTCGCCGGCGCCTCCTCGATCGCCACGGCGCTGAACTTCCTGGTCACGATCATCACCATGCGGGCGCCGGGCATGACCTTCTGGCGGATGCCGCTGCTGGTCTGGGCAAACCTCTCGACCTCGCTGCTGGTCGTCGCCGCGACCCCGTTCATCGCCGGCGTCCAGTTCATGGTCCTCTTCGACCGCGCCCTGCACACCAACTTCTTCGACTTCGCGGCGGGCGGCGACGTCATCAGCTACCAGCACATCTTCTGGTTCTACTCCCACCCGGCGGTCTACATCATGATCCTGCCCGGGTTCGGGATCATCTCCGAGGTCATCTCGACCCATGCCCGCAAGCCGATCTTCGGCTACCGGCTGATGGCCCTGGCGCTGATCGGGATCGTCGTCCTCAGCTACTCGGTCTGGGCGCACCACATGTTCGTCGCCGGGATGTTCTCCTGGCTGCGGGTGCCGATGATGATCACCACGCTGCTGATCGCGGTGCCGACCGGGATCAAGGTGTTCTCCTGGCTGGGAACGCTCTACTTCGGGAAAATCCACACCTATTCGACCGCGATGCTGTTCGCGCTCGCCTTCATCGTCACCTTCACGATCGGCGGGATCTCAGGCGTGATGCTCGGCATGGTGCCGATCGACATCCACGTCTCCGACACCTACTTCATCGTCGCCCACATCCACTTCGTGCTCTTCGGCGGCTCGGTCTTCACGATCTTCGCCGGCGTCTACCACTGGTTCCCGAAGATGACGGGGCGGATGTACGACGAGAAACTCGGCCGTGTCCACTTCTGGGGCACCCTGGTCGGCACCTGGGGCACCTTCATCCCGATGCACTGGGTGGGGATGGACGGGATGCCGCGCCGCGTCGCCGATTACGCCGAACAGTTCGGCAACTGGAACCTGCTGATCAGCGTCTTCGCCTTCATGCTCGGCGCCGTCCAGCTCGTCTTCCTCTACAACATGGTCACCAGCTGGCGCTACGGCCCGCGCGCCGAGGCCAACCCCTGGCGCGCCAACTCGATCGAGTGGCAGGTCTCCTCGCCGCCGCCGATCTTCAACTTCGATGAGATCCCGCGGGTCGTCGGCGGCCCCTACGAGTTCGGGATCCCGGGCGCCAAACACGCGATCATGACCAGCGATGGCGCCGAGGTTCCCGCCGGCGAGCCGAGCGTGGTGGGTACCAGCTCATGAGCGTGGAGCAGGCTGACGAGCGCAAGCCGCTGCTGGTCTTCCTCAACGAGGTGGCCGGCGGCCGCAAGCTGCTGCAGGCGGTGCGCGAGCGGCAGGACCAGGTCTCCGGAGTAGTTGTTGCCGCGCCGCAGAACCAGCCTTCGGTCGGACAGCTGATCGACTCCGACGAAATCCGCGAGGCCGCGCGCGCCCGCGTCGAGGTGACGATGGCGGTCCTGAGCGAGTTCGGGATCGAATCGATCGGCGAGGTGCTGGACCCCGAGTCCTCACTTGCCGTCGACGACGCCGTTCGCGCCCACCGCCCCGGCGAGGTCCTCTTCTCGAGCCTTCCCGACACCCGCTTCGGCTTCATGCGCCGCGACCTCGTCGAGTGGGTCCGCGAGCGGATCGAACCGGAGGTCAAGCTGACCCACATCCCGGTCCGGATCGAAGAGGATGCGATCCGCTGGGACCTCAACCACACCTTGGTCGTCGCGACGAAGACCGTCGCCGCCCCGGACCTGGTCGCGCGCCTCAAGGACCGCGCCGGTATCCGCCCGCACCGCTTCACGATCATCTGCCCGCGGGCCGAGGACGTCAGCGAGGCCCAGGTCGCCCGCGACCTCGCCTCGACCCTGGCGGAGCTTTACCGCAGCGACATCGACGCCACCGGCCAGCCCATGAGCCCGGATCCGTTCCTGGCGGTGAAAAACGGGATCGAGCACTACCGGATCGACGACATCCTGATCTCGACCTTCGCCGGCGAGCGCTCGCAATGGCTGGAGGACAACCTGATCGGCCGCGTCCGCGACATCACCGACAAGTCCGTCGAGCACATCGAGGTCGGCCGGCCGGCAACCGCCGTCGTCGCCGCCGTCGCCGAGGGGGAGGCAAGCTGATGGAGAGCGCATCCGTAGCGGTCGGCCAGGCCCACGCCGACCACCACCATCACGGGCCGCCGGAGGCCAACCAGAGCTCGCGGATCGACCGCCAGACGCTCGGCATCCTCCTTTTCATCGTCTCCGAGGTGATGCTCTTCGGAGCCTTCTTCGCCTCCTACTTCTTCCTCCGCGTCGTCGTCGACCCGCAGAGCTGGCCGCCGGAACCGTTCGAACTGCCGAAGGCCGTCGCCGGGATGAACACGGCGATCCTCATCTCCTCGAGCTTCACGGTCCACTACGCCCTCGAGTCGATCCGCCGCGGCAACCGCACCGGCCTCAAGCTGGGGCTGGTCGCCACCTGGCTGCTCGGCGCCACCTTCCTCTTCATCCAGATCAACGAGTACGTGCACCTGGGCTTCAGCGCCCGTGACCTCTCGTTCGGCTCGATCTTCTACAGCCTCACCGGCCTCCACGGAGCCCACGTCTTCGTCGGCCTGATGCTGCTCTCGTTCGCGACGATCCGCGCCTTCCGCGGCCACTTCGGCCCAGCCGCCGAGGACCACCTCGGTGTTGAGGTGCCAGGCATCTACTGGCACTTCGTGGACATCATGTGGATCATTGTGTACGTGACGGTTTACATACTCTGAGACGGCTTCAAATCAGCGGATCTCGATGAAGTTCAACGAGGCCGCGGTTTTTAAATGGGTCGTCATCGTGATGGCCGCCGGAGCGGCGATCATTGCTGTGACCCTGCTTACGAGGCCGCTGGTGGGGGCGCTGTTGCTGCTGGTCATCGTGGTTGTGGGCTGCGGCTACGGCTACCGCTGGTCTCGGCAGAGGTGGCGTGACCTCGGCGAGAAGAGGTGAGCTCCAGCACGGCCAGCGTCAAGGCGATCGGGACGGTGGCTGGGAGCTCGTCTATGGCGAAGAAGAGGAAGTCGAAAGAGAGGCCGATGATGGCGGCCAGGAGGGCGCCTTGGAGCTGTAGGCGGCGGTCGTAGGCGAGGAGGGCGCCTAGGGTGGCGGCGATGAAGAGGTCGCCGTAGCCCATCAGGGCTGAGCCGAAGTTGGCGAGCTGGAGGCGGGGGAGGTCGGCGGCCGGGGCGGCGGTGTTGAGGACGGCGTTGGGGCCCTGGAGAAGGTCGCCGGCGATCAGGTAGACATCGACTGCCGCCATTAGGTAGATGCCCAGCTTCAGCCAGCGCCCTGGCACTACGCAGGCGATCAGCCAGCCGAGGGTGACGCAGGAGAGGGCTGAGAGGACGAGGGCAGCCGTCTGGCCGCTCAGCGAGCCTTTGGCAGCCCATGCCACGGCGAAGAGGGGCAGGACGAGGAGAGCGATCTGCCAACGCGCCCCGCGTATGAGCCAGGCGAGGGCGACGGCGGCAAGGGGCGGCACCGCTACCAGCGCCAGGTAGGTGAGGAAGCGGGCGCTGGCGGAGTCGAGGGCTACGCCCGCGACCACGACCACGATCGACAGCGGCAGCACCAGCGCCCACCAGCGGCTCTGCAGGCGCCCCAGGAGGGCGGGCAGGGGCGGCTTGGGCGCCGCTACGAGGCTTGCCTGAACAAGGCTGAGGGCGCCGATCGAGAGCCAGAAGGGCAGCAAGCGCTAGACGGTGCCTGCCGTGGCCGTGGCGCGAGGCCGACTCTCCGCGGGCTCGGCGGGCGCGGTCTCGCCCCGCGGCTCGAGGCGGCCCGCCGTGGCCACGGTCCAGAGCATCGCCAGCCAGTTGAGGGTCGCGACCGCGACGTGGACCCAGACGATCTCGCCGGGGAGTTCGAGCGCCCACTGGACGCCGCCGATCGCCCCCTGCAGGGCCAGGAGGGCGAGCACGACCGTCAGCGGCTTCAGCGCTCGCCTGTCGCCGCCGGAGCGCCGCAGCAGGAACCAGACTGCGATCGCGGCGAAGCCGTAGAGGGCGGCGATGGTGGCGTGGCGCTCGACCACCCATTCCAGCGTCCTCGCCCCCTCGAAGTCGAAGCGGTGGACCAGTTGCCCTTCGTGGGCGCCGGCGTGGGGGCCGGAGGCGGTGGCGATCGTGCCGAGGAGGATCGTCAGCTGCCCTAGCGGGATCAGCGCCCGCACCGCCCAGACCCCGAGACGGTCGTTGGAGCGGCGCCGCTCCCAGGGTTCGTAGCGCGAGCACCAGGCGAGGGCGAAGGCGGCGTCGAGCAGCATCATCGAGAGGATGAAGTGGCTCATCACCAGGCCAGGCGCCAGGTGGTACTTGACCACCAGGGCGCCGAGGATCGCCTGCCCGATCACTCCGAGCGGCAGCAGCGCCCCGAACAGGGCCAGGTGCCAGCGGTAGGGACGGCGGAACCAGGCCAGAAGGGCCGCCGCAATGACTGCGAACCCGACGATGCCGGTGATCAAGCGGTTCGTGTACTCGATTACCGCGTGGGATTCGAGCGGGGGAGTGGTGCCGCCGTAGCACTTGGGCCAGTCCGGACAGCCGAGGCCAGAGCCGGTGAGGCGGACCCCGGCGCCCGTGAGGACGATCATCGAGAGGGCGATCAGCGCGACCAGCGTCACCTGCGCGTATCGCTCCGGCGAGATCTCGAGGCGGCTTTTCAGGCGTTCCCGCATCTACCTCACATGATCGCAGCGGCCGCGCGGCCGCTTCCGCTCAGCCTTGCGATTTCCCGCCGCCCTGGCCTTCGCCGGCAGCGGAGTTTTCGATCAGATACCCGACCAGGTCTTTGATTTCTTTTTCGGTCAGGATTTCGCCGAAGTTCTGCGGCATCACGTTGGGCGGGTAGCCCTTGGCGATCTCCGCGTTCGGGTTGACGATCATTTCTTCGACCGCCGCTTCGTCGTCGCCCGGGACGATCGATTTTTCAAGTGGCGGGCCGGTGACGCCGCCGGAGCCGGCAGCTTTGAAGGTGTGGCAGCCGCCACAGCCGTTGTTGGCGAAGACCTGGGCGCCCGGGCCGCCTTCGACTTCGGGCGGTGCCGCGCCGGGGACGCCCGCCCATTCGCCGACGTAGGCGGCGACGTCGTCGAGGTCCTGGCCGGTGACGATGTCGGCCGGCATCGAGACGCGCGGGTCGCCGTTGTTCTCGCGCGGGTACTCGACCTGCGCCTTGACGACCCCTTCGACCGTGTCGCTGTCGTTGCCGATCGCCCGCGAAGCCGCGAAGGCATCATCGAGGCTGGGACCCACCTGGGCGGTGGTCCCGGCCTGCGCCAGTTCGTGGCAGACGCCGCACTTCTGGATGAAGAGGGTGCGGCCGCGTTCGGGGTCAGCGCTCGTCGTGCCGCAGCCCGAGGCAGTCACCATGATGGCGACCAGGGCGGCGAGCGCGAGCAGCGGGCCGATCAGTTTCGAGGGGCGATTCATGGGGCGCAATGCGAGCGGGAGTCTATATGTCGGCGCCCCGGGTAAGCGTCGCTGTGACCTATTCCCATGGGATAGGATTGAGGCTATTCGCACTAACCCCAACCCCGGCGCGATGGGAGGTCGCAAATGCAGGTGAGGGACGGCATGTCGGAGATCACGTTGACCGTAGGCCCGACGCACACTCTGCGCGAGGCGGCCGCGAAGATGGTCGAGAAAGGCACCGGCGCGGCGCTGGTCCTCGACGGCGAGATGCCGACCCCCTCGGTGGTCACCGAGCGCGACCTGCTGATCTCGGTTGCGCAGGGGCAGAACCCAGACCACGAGCGGGTCTGCGACCACATGAGCGAGGGCGTGCTCAGCGCCGCCCCCGACTGGAGCCTCGAGCGGGCGGCAGCGGAGATGTCGCGCCGCAGCGTCCGTCACCTGGTCGTCTTCGACGACGGCGAGCCCACCGGCATCCTCTCGATGCGCGACATCGTCCGCTGCTGGACCAGCGACGGCGCTACGAGCGAAATGTCGCTCCCGAGTCAGTAGCTCGGGAGGGGCTCAGCCCTTCGGGGGCCCGGAGATCGTTTCGACGGGAAGGGCTGCTCCCCGGGTCTCCTGGCGGCGCGGCAGGCGGTAGTAGTCGCGCACGGAGCTGCGGACGATGCTGCGGAAGGCGATCAGGACGAGGATCGCGCCGACGATCGCGTAGAAGACGGGCGGGAAGGCGAAGCCGGCGGCGAAGATCCCGCAGACGAGCCCGACGGCCCCGGCGGCGAAGAAGACCGGGCCCCAGGAGGGGCGCGGCGTGTAGATCATCTCGCCCGGCTCGGGAACGTGTCGGTGGTCGGCCATGTCCTACTGGGCGATGTAGAGGAAGGCGGCGACGAACGAGAGGGCGAAGATCCCGGCGGCGATACCTCCGGCCACCAGCCCGGCGCGCATGTTCCGACGTGCGGTCTCGCGATCCATTGCCCGGATTTCTATCAGTCCGAGGGGAGGTCCCGTCGCCCTAGACGTTGGCGGCGATCGCCATGGCTAGGAACAGGAGGGCGAGATATGCGAGCGAGAAGAGGTAGGTCTTCAGCGCCCAGCGGCGCTCGCGGCTGCGGTAGAGGCGGGTCGAGAAGTAGATGAAGGCGGCGCCGAGGAGCATCGAGGGGACCAGGTAGGCGACGCCGAGGCCGCCGGCGCAGAAGGGCAGCTGGGTGACGGCGTAGAGGAGGACGGTGTAGAGGAGGATCTGGCGACGCGTCTCCTCCTCGCCGCGGACCACCGGCAGCATCGGGATCCCGGCCTTCGCGTACTCGTCCTTCATCAGTAGCGAGAGCGCCCAGAAGTGGGGCGGCGTCCAGAAGAAGACGATCGCAAACATGTAGAAGGCCATGCCGCTGAGGCCGCCCGTCACGGCCGCCCAGGCGACCAGCGGTGGCACCGCGCCGGCAGCGCCGCCGATGACGATGTTCTGCGGCGTCGTCCGCTTCAGCCAGAGCGTGTAGACGCAGACGTAGCCGAAGAGGCCGGAGAGCGAGAGCGCGGCAGCCAGTGGGTTGACCGTCAGCGCCAGCAGCAGGAAGGAGGCGGCGCCGAGGGTGATGCCGAAGGTCGTGGCGGCGCGGGCGGAGACGCGGCCGGAGGCGACGGGGCGATCGGCGGTGCGGGCCATCGTGCGGTCGATGTCGCGGTCGACGGCGTGGTTGATCGCGCCGGCCCCGCCGGCCGAGAGGGCGCCGCCGAGGCAGGTGAGGAAGACGAGGCCGACCGAGGGGTCCCCGGCCACGTACATCGTCGTGATCGTGGTGAAGAGCAGCAGCGACTGCACCTTCGGCTTGGTCAGCGTCAGGTAGTCGCGGACGACCGTGGGGAGGGCCGGGCGCCGCGCCAGGGCAGCAGTTTGGGCACCGCTCATGCGGGACTCAGGCTACCGGCTGGGACTCGCGCGCCGCACCCGCCTCTTCGCGGCGGGTGCGATGGCCGATCGCCTCGCGGATGTCCCGCAGCGGCCGCGGGCTGCGGACGTCGGGGAGGACATCGAAGTTGTGCGGCTCCGGCGGCGAGAGCGTGAACCACTCGAGCGTGTCGCCGCCCCAGGGGTCGTGGCCGGCGCCGGGGCCGTTGGTGCGGCTGAAGATCGCGTTGAGGATCGTCAGCAGGACGCCGACGAAGAGGATCAGGACGCCGATCGTCGAGATCACGTTGTAGGCGGTGACGCCGGCGTTGTCGAAGTACTTGTAGGCGTCGATGACCTGGCCTTGTTTGTCGCCGGCCAGGAAGAGCGGCACGAAGCCGAGCAGCAGGCCGACGACGATCGTCCAGAAGGAGATCCGCCCGAGGCTCTCGCCCATCGTCTTCCCGGTCATCTTCGGGAACCAGTAGTAGAGGGCGGCGAAACCGCCGAGGACGGCGGCGCCGACGAGGGCGAAGTGGGTGGCGGCGGTCGAGTCGGTGGTGTTCTTGACGTGCCAGGCCGCGGCGACCAGCGACTGGCAGAGCTCGGCGGCGAGGCCGATCGAGAGCATCGAGACCGCGCCGAGCGCGAAGAGGACCGGCGCCCGCATCCGCAGGGTGCCGCCGACCAGGGTCGAGATCAGGTTGAAGAAGACGAGGCCGACGGGGACGACGAGCGCCAGCGCCATCAGCATCGCGAAGTACTGCCAGCCGATCCCGATCGGGGCGGTCAGCATGTTCTGCATCCAGGCGAGGGTGCCGAGCACCGCCATCGCCGCCAGCGAGGCCATCACCACGTTGCGGTTGAAGAGCGGTTTACGCGAGAAGGTGGCGACGATTTCGGCGATCGTGCCGAAGGCGAAGATCATCAGCAGCATGTAGGCGCCGCTGAAGAAGATCCAGCTCAGGTGCTGCCAGAGCAGCGGCGCCCCGCCGGAGCCGTCGGCGAAGAAGATGCCGTCGTAGTTGCGGTCGATCATCAGCATCGTCAGCGCCGCCAGGAAGACGGGGCCGACGACGATCAGCAGCCAGGAGGAGACGGCCGCGGCCCAGGCGAAGACGGGGACACGGCGCCAGGCCATGCCCGGGGCCCGCATCATCCGCAGCGTCGACACCAGGTTGATCGCGAGGAGGACGAAGCCGAGCGTCGCCAGGCCGGTGCCCGCGGCCCAGGCGTCGACGCCGTTGTTGGAGAGGAAGGCGGTCTCGCTCAGCGGCGCCAGCGGGTTGACGCCGGCCTCAGAGGGGGTGAAGAGGAAGGTCGCGTAGAGGATGGTCGCGCCGGCGACGTAGAGGGCGACGCCGACCTGGCCGAGCCGCGGCAGCGCCGTCCCGCGAGCGCCGACCTGCAGCGGCGCCACGAAGTAGAAGAACCCAAGCGCGAAGGGGATGGCGAAGAGGAAGATCGAGGTGGCGCCGTAGAGCGAGAGCATGCGGTTGAAGCCGACCGGGGAGAGGAAGGTGTTTTCCGGCACCAGCAGCTGCAGCCGCATCAGCAGCAGCTCGACCGCGGCGATGAAGAGGAAGCCGAGGGCGCCGCAGATCAGGATCTGGCCGAGCTCCTTGTGATCGGCCGTGGTCGCCAGCTCGGCCCAGCGGGGGCGGCGGCGGTCGTAGTAGCCCTCGGCTACGAGCTCGGGACGGGCGCTGGGGCTCATGGCACTTTTCCTTCTTCGATCAGGCCGACGACCCGGTCCTGAGCGTCTTCGATCTCGGTTTTCTGGCTTTCGACGAACTCTTCGTATTCATCGGGGGAGACGACTTCGACCTCGGTCCGCATCGCCGCGTAGGCCTGGCCGGAGAGGGTGGCCGAGTCGCCGTCGAAGCTGCCTTCGTCGTCGGCGCTGAAGACGATCTTGTGCGTCTTGCCCGGCACCGCGTCGGCCTTGGGAGCCAGATCGTTGACGTTCCAGGTGTGGACGACGTCGGTCGAGAGCAGTTCCAGTTCGACCGCGGTATCGACCGGGACGACGAGCTTGTAATAGGAGAAAGCGCCGTTGGGGTAGTCGTAGCGCCACAGCCACTGCTGGCCGGTCGCCTTGATCTTCAGCGCTTCTTCCTTCGCCGAGGCGAGGCCGGCGCTGCCGGTGCTCGGCGTCTCCCGGGCCTTGTCGGTGAAGACGACGCCGAGGATGAAGAGCAGCAGGGCGAAGGCGGTGAGCACGCCGCCGACCCGGAACTGGAGGCCACGGCCGCCGAGCAGCTGGCGCGGAGCAGCGCCGCGCTCGGAACGGAACCGCCGCACCGCGAAGAACAGCGCGGCGTTGACCGCGATCACGAGGATCACGGCGGCGATGATGCCGATCCAGAGCAGGGTGTCGATCTGGTCAGTGCCAGGGGAGTGGGGCGTCAAAGCGCGGCCATTCTATTCAGGCTGGGCGGCGCCGCGGCTTCCCGCCGCCCCCTACCTATACTCGCCGGGCTTCATGACGAGGCGTCGGCGGACATCCCCTGCGGTGCGAGTCGCGATCCGAGCCGGCGCCACCGCTGCGATCGGGGCCGCGATCGCCACCCCGCTGCTGCGCAAGCGCCTCCGCGTCCCGGCGCCGGTGACGATCGCCGCCTGCGCTGCCGGCCCCCTCGCCGTCGCCGTCCTCCACCCGCGCTCGAAGAAGCGCGACGTCGCCCTCTTCGCCCTGCAGATGTGGGGTTTCATCATGGTCCACGAGCTTCCTTACGACGACCCCGAGCGGCTGCGGGAACGGCTGCGGGCCCGCTACCCGATCGTCGCCGACCGGGTGATCGGCGCCGGTCGCCTGCCCAACGCAAGGCTGCAGCGGGCGCTGGCGCGCCTGCCGCAGGTGAAGGTCGCCAACCAGGTCCTCACCTGGGCCCACTGGCTCTGGTTCCTCGAGCCCTACGTCGCCCTGGCGGTGATCCTGACCCGGCACCCGGAGCGCTTCCCCCGGGCCGCGCGCCAGATGGCGGCCGTCTTCGACCTCGGCTGCGCCGTCTACTTCGCGGTGCCGACGGCGCCCCCGTGGTGGGCCTCCGAGCAGGGGCTGACCGGAGAAGAGGTGCGGCGGATCATGGTCGAGGTCGGCGAGGACACCTGGCGCTCGGCCTGGCCGAAGATGTACGACGCGCTCGGCGGCAACCCCTGGGCGGCGATGCCCTCTCTGCATTTCGCCACCTCCTTGACGGCTGCTCTCGCGCTTGCCGAAGCCGGCAAGGTCGAGGGTGCGCTCGGCTGGACTTACGCGAGTACGCTCGGCTTCGCCCTCGTCTATCTCGGCGAGCACTACGTCACCGACCTGCTCGCCGGGGCCGCTCTGGTTGCCGCGGTGCGCCGGGGCGAGGCGCTGGCGGAACCCCTCATACGCGGGGTAAACGGGGGGCTGCAACGTTTGGAGAGGATCGCGAGCAGCTAGTTTTTCTGGGGTGTCTCAGGAGGAACCGGCGAACGGAGGCAGCCGCTTCGCTGAGCTGCCGATTTTCACGACGAGGCGGATCGTCCAGACCGTCGTCCTTGTCTTCATCCTCCTCGGCGCGATCTACTTCCTCTTCCCGAAGCTGGTCGGGCTCGGGGATGCGCTCAGCCGCCTCGATGACGCCGACCCGCTCTGGATCGGGATCGCGATCGCCTTCAACGTCGCCGCCTATGCGACCTACATCGCCCTCTTCAAAGCCGTGGTCGGCGGCGACGCCCTGCGGCTGAGCTGGAACGAGACCTACGAGATCAACATGGCCGGGGTCGCGGCGACCCTGCTCTTCTCGGCCGGCGGCGCTGGCGGAGTCGCCCTCACCTACTGGGCGCTGCGCAAGGCGGGGATGGCGCGGCGCGACGTCGGCCGACGGATGATCGCCTTCGTCTCCCTCCACTACGTCTTCTATCCCATCGCCCTGATCATCTTCGGGATCCTGCTGCGGACCGGGGTGATGAACGGCAAGGGCTCGGTCGAGCTGACGATCGTCCCCGCCGCCGTCGCCGGGCTGCTGCTGATCATCGGCATCCTGATCACGCTGATCCCGGCCGACGCCGAGCAGCGGCTCTCCCGCTACGCCCATAGCGAGCGCTCCCGTCACATCCTCCAGAGCGCCGGCAAGGTCCCCGCCACCCTCGGCGAAGGCTTCCGCTTCGCGCTAGGCCTCTTCGCCCATCCCTCGCGGGGAGGCCTGGCGGTGCTCGGGGCCGCCGGCTTCTGGGCCTTCAGCATCGGCGTGCTCTGGGCCTCGTTCCACGCCTTCGGTGTCCACGTGCCGCTGGCGGTCGTCGTCCAGGGCTTCTTCCTCGGCATGGTCGCCAACCTCTTCCCGCTGGCGCCGGCGGGGGTGGGGGCGGTCGACGCGGGGATGATCGGCGCCTTCGTCCTCTTCGGGATCCCCGAGGAGACGGTCTTCCCGGCGGTGCTGATCTTCCGCCTGGTCTCATTCTGGATGCCGATCCCGCCGGGGATCTTCGCCTTCTTCCAGCTCCGCCACACCGTCCACCGCTGGGAAGAGGAGGGGCTGCCGATCGACCGCGGCGGCAGCGCCGCGAAGGAGTTCGCGCAGGTCGTCGACGGTTTGCCTTCCGCCTTCCCGGGAGCTACTATAAAAAGTAAAGTAATAGACTCCAGGCGGCAAGAAGATGGCTGAGAACAGGAAAATAGAGAACGTAATCATCGTCGGCGGCGGTCCCGCCGGCTACACGGCGGCGCTTTACACCGCCCGCGCGAACCTCGAGCCGCTGGTCTTCGAGGGCTTCCAGTGGGGCGGTCAGCTGCAGAACACGACCGAGGTCGAGAACTACCCGGGCTACCCCGACGGGATCATGGGGCCGGAGATGATGGCCCAGTTCCGCGCTCAGGCCGAGCGCTTCGGGACCCACTTCGTCACCGCCGATGCCGACACCGTCGATCTGACGTCCACACCGTTCACGGTGAGTGTCGGCGGCGACACGTACCGCGCGCGGACGATCATCATCTCGACCGGCGCACGGGCCCGCATGCTCGGCATCGAGTCGGAGTCGAAGCTGCTCGGG
>JBQCHW010000339.1:0-2885 GCA_051954315.1 Solirubrobacterales bacterium | reverse complement strand
CTTCATCTCGGGCGGCTGAAGGACGCCGGCCAGCTCCGGCCCGAGCACGTGTCGATGGGCAAGCTCGGCAACGTGAACGGGGCCCTGGAGGTGGCCCGGACAGCCCGCCAGGTTCTCGGGGCCAACGGGATCACGCTCGAGTACCCGGTGATCCGGCACATGAACAACCTCGAGTCGGTGGTCACCTACGAGGGCACCGCCGACGTCCACGCGCTGGTGATCGGCGGCGCCGTTACGGGGATCCAGGCGTTCCGTTAGACGTTGGCGTTTGCTTTGTCCAGTCGTGGGTATCTGACCGTTCGCGGTCAGGTCGCGGCAAAGGAGGGAGCAGATGGAGGAGGCGAGCGGGAGTCCGTCTCTGGTCTTGGTCGAGCAGCACGAGGCACTGCGGGACGGGCTCGCCGTGCTTCTCGAACGTCGGGGGTTCGACGTCCTCGGTTGCGCGACGACGGCGGCGCGCGGCGAGGAGGTGATCCGCGAGCATCAACCCGACCTCGCGGTGGTGGGGGTCGACCTGCCCGACGAGCGCGGCACCGAGCTGGTGCGGCGGATCAGCGGCAACGGCGTCGGCTCGAAGTGCGTCATCTACACGGGCCTCAGCGACCCCGACCTGCTCGAGGCCGCTTACCGCGCCGGCGCCCGCGGCCTGGTTGCCAAGCCGCAGGGCCTCTCGGTCCTGGTCGACGCCCTGCGCGAGGTCTGGCGCGGTGGCCGCTACTTCGACCCCAGCTTCCGCAAGGGCAGCGGGGAGGGCGGCGACACCAGGTCGCTGAGCAGCCGCGAGTCGGAGGTCCTCGGCCTGCTGGCCGACGGGCTGACCGGGGAGCAGATCGCCAAACGCCTCGTGCTCTCGCCCGAGACCGTCCGCACCCACATCCGCAACGCGATGGAAAAGCTCGAGGCGCGGACCCGCGTCGAGGCCGTGGTCAAGGCCTTGGACCTGGGCGAAGTGCAGCGATTCTGATCCGGGCGCCAGGCGGCGGACTAGCCGGCCACCCGTAGCGCCGCCTCCAGCCAGACCCCGAGATTGGCCAGCACGATCGCCGCCTTGAGCCAACTCACGGGGACAGTTCCGTGCTCGTCCACGCCCGCTGGATCGTCAGGCCTTATTGACTACCGCATCCCCGGTTTGGAGTAACGGCAGGTATTTAAAGGTCACACTTCCTTTCCAAAGCGGCGCGCGAATTGGCACTTCCAGGTCTTGTTCCGTGCGCCCGCGCCGCCGAGCATCCCCGCCTCATCTACTCCGAAAGAGGGAGGCATTCGATGCTCTACAAGGTGTTCGGCTACCTACACGCCCAGGCGAACTGGCGAGTCCACGAGATCCGCAAGCTGGCGGGGGAGAGGGGCCAGGGCACGGTCGAGTACGTCGGCCTGATCCTGCTCGTCTCGCTGCTGATGGTCGGCATGGTCGCCGCGATGAAGGGCTTCAACGGCAAGCAAGGCACCGAGCTCGCCGACGTGATCGTCAACAAGATCAAGGAGGCGGTCGACAAAGTCGCCTTCAAATGAGTTGATGTCGCCTTCCTCTTGGTATGCGAGAGGAAGGCGACACTCGCTTCGGCATGAGAGACTCGCCCGATGCCAGCTTCACGCAGTTACGACAGGGCGCCGGCGGATATCCGGCCGGTGACGATTGATCCGGGGTTTGTGGAAAGCGCGGCGGGGTCGGCGCTGATCTCGATTGGGCGGACGCGGGTTATTTGCACCGCCTCGGTTCAGGAGCAGGTGCCGCGGTGGATGACGGGCAAGGGGAAAGGCTGGGTGACGGCCGAGTACGCGATGTTGCCCGCCTCGACCGGGGACCGCAAGCAGCGCGATATCTCGAAGGGGAAACAGGACGGTCGCGGGGTCGAGATCCAGCGGCTGATCGGGCGTTCGCTGCGGGTGGTCGTCGACTTCCGGGCGATGGGCGAACGCAGCGTCTACGTGGACTGCGACGTGCTCGAAGCCGACGGCGGCACCCGTTGCGCGGCGATCACCGGCGGCTACGTCGCCCTGCGCCAGGCCTTCCAGAAGCTGGTTGACAAGAAAGCGCTGGACGAGCTGCCGCTGACCGGCTCGGTGGCGGCGATCAGCGTCGGCGTCGTCAACGGCCGCGCCCTCTGCGACCTCGACTACGGCGAGGACTCCAACGCCGAAGTCGACGCCAACGTGGTGATGACCGGCGACGGCGGCCTCGTCGAGGTGCAGGCGACGGCGGAGCGGACGCCGCTCTCTCGCGCCTCGCTGGACGAGCTGCTGGGCCTGGCCGAGAAAGGGATCGGCCGCCTGCGGGAGGTGCAGGAGCGGGTCGCCTCCTGATTGCGAGACGACATTGATCCTCTCGACGCGCAACCCCCACAAGGTGAAGGAGATGGCGGAGCTGCTGCCGGGCGTCGACCTGCGGCCGCTCCCCGACGAGGTCGTCCTCCCGCCGGAGACCGGCGACAGTTTCGAGGCCAACGCGCTGATCAAGGCGCGCGCCGCCCGCGAGGCGACCGGCGAGGTCGTGATCGCCGACGACTCCGGGATCGAAGCCGCCGACCTCGGCGGCGCCCCCGGCATCTACTCCGCCCGCTACGCCGGCGAAGGCGCCAGTGACGAGAGCAATCTCGAGAAGCTGCTGCGCGAAGTCAGCGCCGCCGGCGGTGAGCGCCGCGCCGCCTACGTCTGCGCGATCGCCCTGATGGATGAGCAGGGTCACGAGCACGTCTTCGAGGCCCGCTGCGAGGGAACCCTCCTGCGCGAGTCCCGCGGCAGCGGCGGCTTCGGCTACGACCCGGCGTTTGTCCCCGATGAGACAGTGCACAACGACCGCTGGACGTTTGCCGAGCTGACCGCGGAGGATAAGCACGAGGTCAGCCGCCGGGGCAATCACCGGCTCGATCGCGATCATCACCGAG
>JBQCHW010000338.1:0-5233 GCA_051954315.1 Solirubrobacterales bacterium | reverse complement strand
GGTATCTAATCGCTCCGCCTCCTTGACTACCAGTTTTGTCTCACCGGGGTCTTTGTGGTTGTGCCGGCCGCGAACTACGCCGTTCTAGTGGGGCCCGCTCGTCCGGGCGCTCTCCGCCTCGTCGGCCTTGAAGACGAGCATCTCGATCTGGCCCTCGACGTCGTCGAGCGTCGCGAACATCATCTGGCTGCCGCTCTTGGTGCGGATCTTCTTGCAGTCGACGACGATCCCGCCGACCGTGACCCAGGCGCCGTCCGGCTTCCCGCCGAGCTCGGCGAGGCTGCAATCGACCCGCGTCCGCAGCGCCGGCCCGACTTCGGTCAGCGGATGCGAGGAGAGATAGGTGCCGAGCGTCTCTTTCTCCATCGCCAGCATCTCGGCCCGGTCGAACTCGACGGCAGGGATCGGCGGCCGGTGCTGGGCCTGCGACTGCGCCTCTCCTCCGCCCCCTTCGCCGCCGAAGTCGAAGATCGAGCCCTGGCCGAGCTGCGCGTCCTCCTGCGCCTTCTGTCCCGCCGACTGCGCCGCCGGCAGCGTCTCCAGCATCCCTTTGCGGCTGTCGCCGGTGGAGTCGAGGGCACCGCACTTGATCAGGCATTCGATCGCCCGTTTGTTCACCGCCCGCGAGTCGACCCGCTCGCAGAAGTCCCAGATCGACTCGATCGGCTTTTCCTCGCGGGCGCGGAGGATCGCCTCCACCGCCGCGTGGCCGACGTTCTTCACCGCGTCGAGGCCGAAGCGGATCGCGTTCTCGGAGACGACGAAGGAATGGTCGGAGGAGTTGACGTCCGGCGGCAGCACATCGATCCCCATCTCCGCGCAGCGGTTGACGAAGAACGGCACCTTGTCTTTGGTGTTCATCACCGAGGAGATCACCGCCGCCATGTACTCGGCCGGGTAGTTGGCCTTGAGGTAGGCGGTGCGGTAGGAGATCAGCCCGTAGCAGGCGGCGTGGGACTTGTTGAAGGAGTAGTCGGCGGCCGCTTCGTTCAGCTTCCAGAGATCCTGGGCCACTTTCGGATCGGTGTTCGACTTCGCCAGGCCTTCGATGAATTTGTCCTTCATCGTCGCCATCAGGTCGCGCTTCTTCTTGCCAACCGCCTTGCGCAGGTCGTCCGCCTCGGCGCCCGTGAACCCGGCCATCTCGCGGGCGATCGCCATCAGCTGCTCCTGGTAGACGACGCAGCCGTAGGTCTCGGCGGTGATCTCCTGCAGCCGCGGGTCCGGGTAGCGGACGCTCGCCGGGTTGCGCTTGCCTTTGGCGTAGGTAGGGATGTAGGCCATCGCGCCGGGCCGGTAGAGGGCGCCGAGGGCGACCAGGTCGGCGAACTCGGTCGGCTTCACCTTGCGCAGCGCGTCGCGCATCCCCTCGGACTCGAATTGGAAGACGCCGGTCGAGTCGCCCTCGGCGAGCATCGAGTAGGTCTTGGCGTCATCGAGCGGGATCTCCTCCATGTTGATCCGCTCGCCGCGCGAGCGCTCGATGATGTCGATCGCGTCCTCGATCACGTCGAGGTTGCGGAGGCCGAGGAAGTCCATCTTCAGCAGCCCGAGTTCCTCGATCGGGTTCATCGAGTACTGGGTGACGATCTTGTACTGGCGCTCCGGCTTGCCTTTCTCGTTCGTCGAGGCGGGGGCGCTCTTGTCCTCGGCCAGCTGCAGGGGGACGACCTCGTGCAGCGGCCGATCGGAGATCACCACCGCGGCGGCGTGGATCGAGTTGTTGCGGACGATCCCCTCGAGGCCGCGGGCGACGTCGATGACTTTCCTCGCGTCGGGGTCGGCGTCGTAGGTCTTTTTCAGCTCTTCGCCGGCCTTCAGACATTCTTCGAACGAGGGACTGCGGCCCATGATCGGCTCCGGGATCTGCTTCGCCAGCCGGTCGCCGGTGGCGTAGTCGAAGCCGAGCACGCGGGCGGCGTCGCGGGTGGCCGCGCGCGGCGCCATCTTGCCGAAGGTGATGATCTGGGCGACCGACTCGCGGCCGTATTTGTCGGCCACGTAGCGGATCATCCGCTCGCGGCCGCGGACCGAGAAGTCAATGTCGATGTCCGGCATCGATTTGCGGCCGGGGTTGAGGAAGCGCTCGAAGATCAGGCCTTCGGCGAGCGGGTCGAGGTCGGTGATGCTGAGGCAGTAGGAGACGATCGAGCCGGCGGCCGAGCCACGGCCCGGGCCGACCGCGATCCCGTTCTCCTTCGCGTAGGAGACGAAGTCCCAGACGATCAGGAAGTAGGAGGAGAAGCCCATCTCCTCGATCACCCCGAGCTCGAACTCGAGCCGCTCGACCGCCTCGGCAGGCGGCGGGTCGCCGTAGCGGGCGCGGAGGCCGTCCATCGCGATCCGGCGCAGCATCGCCTCCGGCTCCTCGCCGTCGGGGGCCGGGTAGCGCGGCAGCAGCAACTTGCCGAGCTCGATCTCGATATCGCAGCGCTCGGCGATCTCCAGGGTCGTCGGCACCGCCTCCGGCCACTCGGCGAACGAGTCCGCCATTTCGGCGTTGTCCTTGATGTAGAACTCGTTCGTGTCGAAGCTCATCTTCGGCATCTGCAGGGTCGACTTGGTCTGCACGCAGAGCAGCGCCGCGTGGTTGTCGAAGTCCTCGCGGCGCAGGTAGTGGACGTCGGCCGTCCCGACCAGCGGCCGGTTCAGCTCGCGGGCGTAGCGGACGATCCCCTCGTTGGCCTTGTCCTGCTCTTCGATCCCGTTCTTCTGCACCTCGAAATAGACCTGCTCGGGGCCGAAGGCATGGATCAGGTCGTCGAGGTGGGCGCGGGCGTCGCCGTCGCGCTCTTCGACCAGGCGGCGGCAGAAGCGCGACTGCAGGCAGCCGGTGAGGACGATCACGCCTTTGGAGTGCTGGGAGAGCAGCTCCATGTCGACGTTGGCCTTGCCGCGGTGGAAGCCCTCGAGGAACCCGGCCGAGGTCAGCTTGACCAGGTTGGAGAAGCCCTCGTTGGTCTCGGCGAGGAGAGTGAGGTGGTTGCGCTCGTAGCGCGTCTGCTCCTTGATCGCGGTGCGATCGTCGACCAGGTAGGCCTCCAAGCCGGCGATCGGTTTGATCCCGTGCTTTTGGCAGGCTTTGTACAGCTCGACGGCACCGTTCATGACGCCGTGGTCGGTCAGGCCGAGGGCCGGCTGGTCGAGCTCCGCCGCCCGGGCCGCCATCGCGTCGATCTTGCAGGCGCCGTCAAGCAGCGAGTACTCGCTGTGGGCATGGAGATGTACGGCTGAGGCGGCGCTCACGGGCTTGCCGATAATGCCAAGCCGGGCAGATGGCAATCGCGCTTTTCGTGACGCTTCTGCGCGATTTCCGCGCTACTTCACGCGGAACACTTTCGATTCAGCCGCAGACCCAGGCGCTGGAGCCGGAGTCGGCCCAGATTTCGGCGGCGATCCGGTCCTGTTCGGCCTTCGGGGCGTTCTGCGGTTCGCCCTGGCCGCCGTAGAGTTCCCAGGTGCTGGGGAGGATCTGGTAGGCGCCGCCGGCCCCGCTGGAGGGGTTGAGGGCGCTGTAGTTGCCGCCGGACTCGCACATCACGATGTAGGTCGGGATCGAGTACGGCCCGCCGAGCCAGCGGCCGACTTCTTCTTCGGCTTCGGCTTCCGATTCGGCCAGGCGGGCTTCCTGGATCTCTTCGACCCAGTCGGCGATGTCGCCTTTCAGCGTCGCCAGCGAGTCTTCGCGGCTGGCGCGCAGCGATTCGAGCCGGGCCGCCGAGGCCTCGGCGGCTTCGCGGACCGAGGCGATTTCGGCGCGGGCGGCTTCGAGCCGTTCGTCGTAGGCGATGGCTTCGTCCTCGAGGTCGGAGACCCGCAGCACCTCGATATGGACCGCGGCGCGGACTTCGGCGACCCGCTCGGCGAGGGCGCTGTCGGCTTCGTTGATCGCCCGCAGGTAGTCGTTGCGGGCAACCAGGTCCTGGTAGTCGTCGGCTTCGAGGACGAGCGTGGCGGCGTCGGGGGTGCCGCTCTCGTAGATCGCGACCAGGCGGTCGGCGAGGACTTCGCGCGAGCGCTGCAACCGCGCCTTCTCGACCGCGAGCCGGTGCCTGGTGTCTTCCAGCTGCTGGGCGAGCTCGGCGGCGCGTTCGCGGCCCTCGGTCAGCAGCGTGTTCAGCTTTTCCTCGTGCGCCTGCGCCTTGGCCGCTTCGGCTTCGGCGCCCGCCAGTTCGGCCGTCGTCGACTGCAGCTGGCTGGAGATCGAGCTCGCCTCGTCGCGCGCCTGCGACAGCTTCGCTTCCAGCGTTTCGGTCTTTGCGGCGCCGGCGGTGCCGACAGCGACGATCAGCAACGCCAGCAGCGCGCAGAGCGACGCCGCGGCGCCGATCTCAAGGAGATGCTTTCTGGGTTCGAGCGGCCGCACGAAGGCGGCTGAGGCTAGCGAGCGGAGGTCGAAATCCCTGCAAGTTGCCGATAAACCGCAAGAGAACTTGCGGTTTAGGCGAGCTGAGGTGGGCGGTTCAGCCTTCGGGGACGTCGCGGCGCAGCCACCAGGCAACGGCGCCCGCGGTGGCAACGGCCAGCCCAGCCACGGCGATCCCCGCCTCGCGCCGGTAGCGGCGCCGCAGGTAGCGGAAGGCGAACTTCAAGGCCGCTTTGCCGAGCCGGTCGTACATCACCCTCCCCCGTCCTCCTGATTGCGCAGCCGGTGGGCCATCCGCGACTGCAATGACCAGAGCTCGATGAAGCCAGGCGAGGCGGTCTGTTTGAAAAGGCCGCCGCTCTCGGCGAAGGTCGCCAGCTCGCTGTCATAGACGGCGTTGGGCGATGAGCGGGTGACGACGCGAACGCTGCCTTTGTAGAGGCGCAGCCCGATCTCCCCCGTCACCTGCTGGTTGACTGCCTCCATGTAGGCATCGAGGTCGGTACGGAGCGGCTCCCACCAGAGGCCGGCGTAGACGAGGTAGCCCCACTTCTGGTCGAGGGCGGGCTTGAACTGGTTCTGGTGGATCGTCCCGACCAGCCGCTCCAGCTCCTCGTGCGCGGTGAGAACGATCGCCGCCGCCGGCACCTCGTAGATGTCGCGGACCTTGAGGCCGACGATCCGGTCCTCGATGTGGTCGACGATGCCGACGCCGTGGCGGCAGCCGATCTCGGCCGCCCGTTCGAGCAGGTCGACCAGGCCCAGGCGTTCGCCGTTCAGCGAGACCGGCACGCCCTGCTCGAAGCCGACGGTCACCGTCTCGGCCTCGTCCGGCGCCTCCTCGGGCCGGGTCACCAGCTGGAAGAC
>JBQCHW010000337.1:0-5965 GCA_051954315.1 Solirubrobacterales bacterium | reverse complement strand
GCTATCACTTTATTGCCGCCGTTCATTTGGGCGCGTTTGGCGTTCAAATGCCCGGGCGCGCTCACGCCCGCGCCCTCCCATTACCTTGGGTGGTGCCATGGCGATCGCGACCGCAACCTCGCTCGACGTCTACGTCGGCGGCAAGCTGCTCTTCGAAGACGTCTCCTTCAAGCTCGAGCCGCGCGAACGGATGACGCTGTCCGGCCGCAACGGCGCCGGCAAGTCGACGCTGCTGAGAGTGCTCGCAGGCGAGCTTGCGCCCGACGGCGGCTCGCTCTCGGTGCAGCGGAGCGCCCGCGTCGCCCTCCACGACCAGCGCCCGCCGCGCCAGTCGCAGATGAAGCTGGGCGAGTACGTCTTCTCCGGCCGGACCGAGATGATCGAGACCGAGGCCGAGCTGGGGCGGCTGGAGGCGGAGATGGCCGGCGGGGGAGATGAGGAGACGATGCGCCGCTACGCAGCCGCCCAGCAGCGGCTCGAAGCCGGCGGCGGCTACCGCTGGCGCGACGACGTGCTCGCCGTGCTGCGCGGCCTCGGCTTCGACGCCGAGCACGCCGACCGCTCGCTCGCGACCTTCTCCGGCGGCGAGCTGACCCGCGCCTCGCTGGCCCGCGCCCTCGCCACCCGCCCCGACCTGCTCCTCCTCGACGAGCCGACCAACCATCTCGACATCCCCTCGCTGGAGTGGCTCGAGGGGTACCTGGTCGAACAGGACGCCGCCGTCGTCCTCGTCGCCCACGATCGCTGGTTCCTCGAGGCGGTCGGCACCTCGGTGCTGGAGCTGGAGGCGCAGCGAGCCCGCTTCTTCGCCGGCCCCTGGCATGCCTGGCGCCAGGAGCAGGCGGCGCGGCAGATCGCCCTCGGCAAAGCGATCGAGCGCCAGCAGGCGGAGATCGCGCGGATGGAGCGCTTCGTCGAGCGCTTCCGCTACAAGGCGACGAAGGCGCGCCAGGCGCAGTCCCGGGTCAAACAGATCGAGAAAAAGAAGCGCGGCGGCCCGCGGGCCGAACGCCGCGACACCCGCAGCCTGCGCTTCCACTTCAAGCCACCGGAGCGGCCGGGGCGGGTCGTGCTGAAAATGGTCAACGGGACGCTGGAGGTGCCGGGGCGGACGCTGCTCGCCGGCGCCAGCCTCGAAATCGAGCGCGAGGAACACGTCGTCCTCGTCGGGCCGAACGGCGCCGGCAAGACCACCCTGATCGAGACCCTGGCGGGGCAGCGCGAACCGGCGACCGGCAGCGTCCGCACCGGCCACAACGTCAAGATCGGCTACCTCTCCCAGCATGCCGAGACGGCGGCCGGCTCGGGCACGATCCTCGACGCCGCCAAGCGCGAGACCGGCCTCAACGAGAACGGGGCCCGCTCGCTGCTCGGCGGCTTCCTCTTCTCCGGCAAGGACGTCGACAAGCAGCTATCCGACATCTCCGGCGGCGAGCAGCGGCGGCTCTCGCTGGCGATCCTCGTCGCCTCCGGCGCCAACGTCCTCATCCTCGACGAGCCCACGAACCATCTCGACATCGAGAGCCGCGAGGCGCTCGAGGACGCGCTGACCGAGTTCGAGGGCTCGGTGCTGCTGGTCTCTCACGACCGGGCGCTGCTGGAGGCGGTCGGCAGCCGCACCCTGGTCTGCGAGGGCGGCGAGCTGACGAGCTATCCCAGCGGCTGGGCCGAGTACCAGCGGCGGCGCGACGAGCGCGAGGCGGAGGCGGCTTCGGCGGCGAAAGCCGCATCGGGAAGCGGCGGCGGCAGGAAGTACAGCGCCACCAAGCCGGCGCAGAAAGCGGCGCGCAAGGCGGCGAAGCTGGAGCAGCGGATCGAGCGGGCCGAGGCGAAGCTGCGCGAGCTCGAGGACGAGCTTGCCGACCCCGCCGCCTGGTCGAGCCCCGGCCGGGTCGAGCGGGCGACGAAGCGCCACGAAGAGGCAAAGGTCGAGGTCGAAGAGCTCTATGCGGAGTGGGAGGATGCGCAGGCGCAGGCCGAGGGAGCGGCGACCTAGACCTTCTGCGAGGGACTCTTGGACACCGGCGCCTCAAAGGCCCGGTATTCCATGTCCGGCTGGGTGAGCGGACGTTGCAGGACCACCTTCGTCCCGTGCTGCGGCGCCAGGGTGATGTTGCGGATCTTCACCTTCTCGGGAGCGGGACTGGCCGCCCGCAGCGCCGCCCGGGTGACGAACTCGCGCAGGACCACCCGCATCTCGAACTCCGCGAAGGCGGCGCCGGCGCAGCGGCGGACGCCGCCGCCGAAGGGGATCCAGGCGTAGGTGTCGGCTTTGTCGTCGAGGAAGCGCTCGGGGCGGAACTCCCCTGGCTCGGGGTAGAGGTCCTCGCGCAGGTGGACCGCGGCGATCGCCGGGACGACGAAGCTCCCGGCGGGCAGCTCGTAGCCGCCGATCGTCGCCGGCGCGGTCAGCCGGCGGGCGACGTCGATGATCACCGGCCGCGCCCGCAGCGTCTCTTTCACCGTCGCCTCCAGGTACTCGCCCTGCCCGGCCGCCAGCGACTCGCGCAGGAGGCCGAGCGCGCGCGGGTTGCGCAGGAGGCGCTCCATCGCCCAGGCAAGGCCGGTGGCGGTCGTCTCGTGCCCGGCGCCGACGACGGTGACCAGCTCGTCGCGCAGTTCGGCGTCCGACATCGGGGCGCCGTCCTCGTGCCTGGCGCGCAGCAGCAGCGAGAGGACGTCGTCGCGCTCCTCGCTCCCCGCTTCGGCCCGGCGCAGGGCGATCTCCTCGTAGATGAAGGCGTCGAGATCCTCGCGGGCGCGGAGAAAGCGGCGCCAGGGGCTCTTCGGCCCGAGGTCACGGCGGAGGAAGGGGAACCTGATGATCGTCGTCACCCGGTCGGAGAAGCTGTCGATCAGCCTCGTCGCCCGGTCGATCCGCGCCTCGTCGCTGATCCCGAAGACGGCGCGGAGGATCACGGTCAGGGTGATCCGCTGGGTGTGGGGCCGCAGGGCGAAGGTCTCGCCGATCGGCCAGGTCGCCATCTCGCGCCGGGTCACCTCTTCGATCAGGTCGCCGTAGCGGCGGACCCGCTCGCCGTGGAAGGGCGGCAGCAGCAGCTTGCGCTGGCGCAGGTGCGGCTCGTCGTCGAGGGTGAGGACCGAGTTCGGCCCCAGCGCCGGCTCCAGCATCGTCGCGTTGGCCTCGCCGGCGTGGAAGACGGCGGGCGAGCCGGTGAAGACCGCTTTGACCAGCTCGGGGGAGGCGACGTAGACGATCCGGCCGAAGAACGGGAAGCGGACGCTGAAGATGTCCCCGTAGCGCTCGCGGTTCTCGGCGAGGAAGCCGAGCGGGTCGCGCACGTAGCGGGCGGCCTGGAGGGGCGCCGGGGCCTTCGAGCCTGGAGGCAGCGCGGTCATCGCTAGAAGACGATCGTACGGTCCCCGTCCAGCAATACGCGATCGTCGAGGTGGGCCATCACCGCTCTGGCGAGCACTAGGCGCTCGATGTCGCGGCCGATCCGGATCATGTCGGCGACCTCGTCGCGGTGGTCGACCGGCTCGACGTCCTGGGCGATGATCGGGCCGGCGTCGAGCTCGGCCGTGACGTAGTGGGCGGTGGCGCCGATCAGCTTCACCCCGCGCTCGTAGGCGCGGTGGTAGGGGTCGGCGCCGACGAAGGCGGGGAGGAAGCTGTGGTGGATGTTGATCGCCGGGGCGTCGAGGCCGCGGAGGAAGTCCTCGGAGAGGATCTGCATGTAGCGGGCGAGGACGAGCAGGTCGACGCCGTCGATCAGCTCGAGGATCTGGCGCTCGGCTTCAACCTTGGTTGCCGGCTCGACCGAGATCTGGTGAAAGGGGAGGCCGACCGCCTCGACCTGCGCGCGGTGGTCGGGGTGGTTGGAGATGACGCACGCGATCTCGCCGCCGAGGTCACCGTTGCGCCAGCGCCAGAGCAGGTCGGAGAGGCAGTGGTCCTCGCGGCTGACCATCACCGCGACCCGCTTCGTCCGGCTGGTCTCGTGGAACCCGTAGTCCATCGCGAAGGGTTCGCCGATCTCGCGGGCGAAGCGCATCTCCATCTCCTCTCGCTCGGCCTCCGGCACCCGGTCGAAGACCATCCGCATGAAGAAACGCCCCTCGGCGCTCGAGTGCTGGTCGACGTCAACGATGTTGAGGCCGGACTCGGCGAGGAAGCCGCTGACGCGGGCGATCAGCCCCGGCTGGTCCGGACAGGCCAGCAGCAGTCGTGAAGTCGGCGCCTCTCCCATCCATCGATGATCGCGGATAGGCTGGGGTCGATGCGGATTGCTGCTGTTCCTGACGGGCCCGTCGAGCGCCTCGGGCTGTTGCTGAACAAACTGCCGACGCCGATCGGCGAGGCGATGTTCGCGATGCCGGTGGCGCGCTGCCTGCAAGTGGCGCAGCGGACCGGGATCCTGGCGGCGCTGGCCGAGGGGCCGCGCGAGCCGGGTGAGCTGGCCGAGCACCTGGGGCTGCAGGCGGCGGGGACGGCGCGGCTGCTCGACGTGATCGCGACCCTCGGGCACGTGCGGCAGAACCCGGACGGGCGCTACGAAATGACCAAGAGCGGGCGGCCCTGGCTCGACCCGCGCTCGGACACCTACCTCGGCGACTTCCTCTCCGACACCGCCGAATACTGGGACTGGTACGCGCGCCTGGAGGATCTGGTCCGCGACGGCACCCACGCCGAGCTGCACGGCAAAGAGGCCGACGACCCCTACTGGCAGTCCTACATCCGCGGCCAGTACCAGCTGGCGCGCCTCTCCAGCGCCGAAGTCGCGAAGGCGCTGCCGCTGGCGAAAGGGGCGCACTCGATCCTCGACGTCGCCGGCGCTCACGGTGAGTACTCGATGGCCCTCTGCCGCCGCCACGAGGGGCTGCGGGCGACGATCGTCGACCTGCCGGGGAGCGCCGCGGTGGGGGAGAAGATCGTCGCCGAAAACGGGATGAGCGACCGCGTCCGCCACCTCGTCGGCGACATGTTCGAGGTCGACTACGACGGCCACTACGACGGCGCCCTCTGCTTCAACATCATCCACCACCTCTCGCCCGAGCAGATGCGGACGCTCTTCGCCCGCATCCGCGCGGTGCTGCGGCCGGGAGCCCCCTTCGCCGTCCTCGACCTCTACGACCGCCCCGCCGGCGAGCGCGCCAACACCGCCTCGATCCTCGGCCTCTTCTTCCACCTCACCTCCGGCGCCGACACCTACACCGTCGAGGAGGTCTCCCGCTGGCTGGGCGAGACCGGCTACGGCAAGGCCGAGGTGAAGTCGTTCCGCACCCTGCCGGACCTGCGCCTGCTGATCGCCAAAGCGGTCTGAGCCCGCAAGATTGCGATCACGTCACCCGTTCAGCCGGGTTCGTTTGTGCCTGAGCTTGTGCAGCTTGTCGCGAGCAAGAGAGCCTCTGTGACGGCGGCCACACATGAATGCGCCGCGAACCCTCACGGTTCTGCGCTTGCTCACAAAACGTAAATACTTCACTTGGATCTTGCTCATACTGCTCGCCTTTCCGGCTGCCGCACTGGCGACTGGAGGGAGCGGGTCGGAGGCGGGGCCGAAGGTCGGCCAGGCCCAGGTCGTGCCGATCCCGTCGCTGCAACGGCCGGCCGTCCGCTTCCAGCGGCTCGTCGAGACGATCGCCGCGGACATTCGCGCGGACGAACGTGCCGCCGCGCGCAAGCGCGAGCGCGAGCGCGAAGAACAGTTCGCCGAGCTGCCCGGTGGCGTCTCGATCTCGACCCTGGAAGCGATCGCCTCCTGCGAGTCGGGCGGAGACCCGACCGCCGTCTCCTCCGACGGCACCTACCGCGGCAAATACCAGTTCGACTACGGCACCTGGGAATCGATGGGCGGCAGCGGCGACCCCGCCGCCGCGCCGGAGGCCGAGCAGGACTACCGCGCCGCGCTCCTCTACGCGGCCTCCGGCTCGAGCCCCTGGCCCGTCTGCGGCTAACGTCGGCGTTCGTCTTTTCCGCGGGATACCGCATGAAAAGACGAAC
>JBQCHW010000336.1:0-3210 GCA_051954315.1 Solirubrobacterales bacterium | reverse complement strand
GAGGAGAGGAAGAGGAAGACGAAGAAGACCGGGAAGAGGCCCTGGACCGCCTCGCCGGTGCCGGTGCGCAGGGCGACGAAGAGGCCGATCGTGCCGAAGGCGACCGTGACCGTCATCCCGAGCAGGATGATCATCAGCGCTCCGCCGGCTCCGGCCGCGAGTTCGGCCCCGGCGATCAGGCCGACGCTGAGGTAGACGACCCCCTGGACCAGGCCGAGGACGAGCGTCCCCGCAAGCAGGCCGCTGAGCAGGGCGGCGCCGCGCAGCGGCGTCAGCGCCAGGCGGTTGAGGAAGCCGGTCTCGATGTCGCGGGCGAGGTCGGTGCCGGAGTTCATCACCGAGAAGAGCGCCCCCTGGATGAACGGCACGGCGAGGATGAAGGTGAGGTAGGAGTCGGTCGGGAAGCCGGGCAGGTTGGTCGCGTCTTTGAGCCCGCCGGAGTTGACCGCGAGGAGGAAGAGCGGGAAGACCAGCGCCGGGACGATCTGCGCCGGCTGGCGCAGGGTCCGCAGGATCGAGCGGCGGGCGAGCAGCCCGACCTGGGTGCGCAGTCCACCGCTCACGCCGCGCCAACCGCCTCGGGCTCGGCCTCCTCCGGCTCCTCCTCGTCACCGGCGCCCTCGAGCGAGCGGCCGGTCTTGGCGAGGAAGACGTCGTCGAGCGAGGGGGCGTGGAGCTGCAGGTGCTCGATCGCGATGCTCTCGGCGTCGAGCGCCCGGACCACCTCGGCCAGCTGCGACTCGCCGCCCGCCAGCAGCACGGCGACCGCCTGGGGGGCGCAGTTGGCGCGCTCGCCGAAGCGGCCGAGGACGGCGGCGGCGCGCTCGCGCTCGCCCTGGTCGCGCGGGATCACCTCGACCGTCGGCCGGCCGATTTCGGCCTTCAGCTCGGCCGGCGTGCCCTCGGCGACGATCTGGCCGTGGTCGATGATCCCGACCCGGTTGGCGAGCGCGTCGGCCTCCTCCAGGTACTGGGTGGTGAGGAAGACGGTGACCCCGTCCTCGGCGGCGAGCCGGGCGACCTCGTCCCAGAGGGCGGTGCGGCTCTGGATGTCGAGCCCGGTCGTCGGCTCGTCGAGGAAGAGGATGCGGGGCCGGTGGGCGAGCGCCAGGGCGAGGTCGAGGCGGCGCTTCATCCCGCCCGAGTAGCCGCCGACTTTGCGGTCCGCGGCGTAGGCGAGGCCGACCCGCTCCAGCAGTTCGGTGCCGCGGGTCTCGCGCTCGGACTTGCCGAGCCCGTGGAGAGCGGTCTGCAGGCGCATGTGCTCGGTGCCGGTCAGCAGCGGGTCGAGCGCGGCCTCCTGCAGGGCGGCGCCGATCGAGGCGCGGACCTGCGGCCCCTCCTTGACGACGTCGTAGCCGGCAACGCGGGCGCTGCCGGCGGTGGGCGGCAGCAGCGTGGTCAGCATCAGCACCGTCGTCGACTTGCCGGCGCCGTTGGGGCCGAGGAACCCATAGATCTCTCCCTGGCCGACCTGCAGGTCGATCCCGTCGACCGCCCGCGGCCCGTTCTTGAACTCGCGGACGAGGCCCTCGACCTCGATGCCGCCGCTGCGGCCGTTGCTGCTCTCCATCAACTGGTCTCCACTTCTCGTCGCTTGAAGGAGATGACTCTACGGAGGCCGGCCGACCGGCAATGTGCGGAAACCCATACAACTCACAGTCCGTGGAGGAGAGGACCCGCACCTATGCGCTGGCGATGGCCGTCAACCGGCCGGTCGCCTGGTGGGGGCGGCTGCAGGTCGAGGGGCTGGAGGCAGTGCCCGAGCAGGGGCCGCTGCTGATCCTCGGCAACCACGACAGCCATTGGGACCCGGTGATGGTCGGCATCGCCGCCCGCAAGCGGCGGCAGATCCGCGCCCTCGCCAAATCCGAGCTCTGGGAGGTGCGCGGCCTCGCCCCGATCCTGAACGGGATGGGACAGATCCCGATCCAGCGCGGCAAGGGGGACAAAGACGCGCTGGCGAAAGCGATCGAGGCGCTGCGGGCGGGCGTCTGCATCGGCGTCTTCCCCGAGGGCACTCGCTCCAAGGGCAAGGTCCTTCGCGCCCGGAGCGGCGTCGGCCGCCTCGCCCTCGAGGTGCCGGAGGCCCACGTCACCCTGGTCGCGATCGAGGGCACCAGCGACCTCACCGGCTTCCCCCGCCGCCCCCGCATCCGCATCCGCTTCTTCAACCCGGCCGGCGGCCAACCCCGCCCCGACGAGGACCCCGGCGAGCTCTCCGCCCGCCTCCTAGCCGAGATCCGCGAGCTCGTCCCCCCGTCCCTGAGCTACCGCAAGCGCGCGAAGCTCAGCGGCGTCTCCGAAGACTGAGTCGGCTCAGTCGCCGGCCTCCTCGCCGCTCCCCTTGAGGGCGTACCACTGGGCGCCGAAGGCGCTGACGTCGTTGCCGTTGGCTTCGCCGGGCTTTTTGTCCTCGACGAAGGTGTAGAGGGGATGGCCGGCGTAGGTGACCTGGGTCGTCCCGTCTTTGCGTTCGGTGGTGCCCAGCTTCGAGGCGGTGGCGCCGTTGCCGACGGTCGCTTCGCCTTCGGTCAATAGCGGCGGCCAGGCTTCGGCGCAGGGGCCGTAGCAGGAGGACGTGGTGCCTTTGTCTTTGTGGAAGTCGTAGAGAGTCATCCCGTCGGAGTCGACGAGGACCATCCCGAGCTTCTGGACGCTGCCGAGAGAGACGACCGCCGCGCCGCTTTCGGCGCCGCCCGGTTCGCCTTCGGATTCAGAACTCGCGTTCTTGTTTTCGCTGCTGCTGCCGTAGCGACCGCCGTAGCCGTTCGAGCTTCCGCCCGAGCTCTCCTTGGCGCTGGCGTTGCTGCTTTCGCTGGTCGAGCCGCCGCCGCTGCCGCAGCCGGCGGCGACCAGCGCCAGGGCGCCGAGCACCGCCAGCAGGGCGAGGGAGTGGGTCTTCTTGATGTTGGTTCTGGCGATCACGTCGGTTCCTCCTGGGTTGGGTTGTCTGCCGTTGCCGGCGCGCTCCCCAGAGGCGCGACGAAGGTTCGCTTCCCGGCGTGGACGACGACCGCGCGGGTGCGGGAGAGATCGAGGGCCGAGCTCAGGACCGCTTCGGAGTCGTCGCCCCAGCGGTAGCGGAAGGTCCCGGCCGGATAAGAGGCTCCGCCCGGGCCGCGCAGCGCCACCCGGCAGAGGGTCCCCGACTCGACCCCGTGCACGTACATGCGGATCTCGGTCCCGTAGGCGTGCGGCTCGAGGGTG
>JBQCHW010000335.1:0-3516 GCA_051954315.1 Solirubrobacterales bacterium | reverse complement strand
TCCCCCAGGGCCGGGTCACCGACCACCGGATCAAGCACACCTCCCACAACCTGGAGGGCGTGTTGGCGGGGCAGCTGCGCGAGTTCACCGATGCCTTAAGCGCCGAGGAGAAGCGGCAGCGGCTCGAGGCAGCGGCCTCGGCCGCGTGAGCGTTCGCGAAGCGCTCGACTCGGCGGTCGATGCGCTGACGGCGGCGGGGGTGGACGAGGCGCGCCTGGATGCGGAACTGCTGCTGGGTGGGGCGATGGAACGGGAGCGCGCGGCGTTGGTGGCGGATCCCGGCGCCGAGGTGCCTCCGGCGGCGGCGCGGGCGTTTGGGGAGATGGTGCGGAGGAGGCTGCGGCGCGAGCCGGTTGCGTACATCCTCGGGCGCAAAGGGTTCCGGCGGCTGGAGCTGGCGGTCGATTCCAGGGTGCTGGTCCCGCGGCCGGAGACCGAGCTGCTGGTCGAGCTGGCGCTGGAGCTGCGGCCGGCGCGGGTCCTCGACGTCGGCACCGGCTCGGGGGCGATCGCGCTGGCGGTCGCGGATGAGCTCCCGGACGCTGAGGTGACGGCGACCGACACCTCGTCTGCGGCGCTGGAAGTGGCGCGCGCCAACGCGGAACGGCTCGGCCTGGCCGAACGGGTGCGCTTCGTCGAAGGCACCCTCCCGGACGACGCCAACGGCTTCGACCTGATCCTCGCCAACCTCCCGTACGTCGCCGAGCGCGACTGGCCCTCCCTCCAGCCCGAGGTCACCCAGCACGAGCCGCGCGAGGCGCTCCTGGCCGGCCCGGATGGCTTGGACGCCTACCGCGCGCTGATCCCCGAGTGCGCCCCACGTTTGTCTCGCTATGCGGAACAAATGCGGGGAGCACTTGGCGTGGAGGTGGGGGAGGGGCAGGCCGGGGCGGTGGCGGAGCTGATGCGCGGCGCGGGTCTCGGCGAGGTTGAGATCCGGCGCGATCTGGTGGGGATCGAGCGCGTTGTGATCGGCCGCTCGGTAAAACCTGGGGCGTGACCGAGGTCCTACAGCTGCGCAGCGGGGAGGCGGACGTCGCCCGCAGGGCGCTGGAGCGCTGCATCGCCGGCGGCGGTGTCGCCGTCTTTCCCGCCGACGGGCTCTACGGGCTCGCCTGCGACCCGCTCGACGCCAATGCGATCTCGAAGATCCACCGGCTCAAGGGGCGGGACGACGGCAAACCCTCCGCGGTCATGTACTTCTCGCCGCTGGCGATCCGCGAGCTGCTCGCGGGGCTTGGTCCGAAGACGAAAGCGGTCGCCAGCGCCCTGATGCCGGGGCCGGTGACGCTGGTGGTCGCCAACCCGCACCGGCGCTACCCGCTCGCCTGCCGCCAGGACCCCGAGCGCCTCGGCATCCGCCTGATCGGCGGCCCGCTGGCGGGGACGATGTGCCCGATCTTCCAGACCTCGGCCAACCGCAGCGGCGAGCCGGCGCCCGCCCGGTTCGAGGACGTGCCGGGGTCGATCGTCGAGGGGGTCGATTTGGCGATCGACGGCGGCGAGCTGCCCGGCCTGCCCTCGACCGTGATCGACGTCGCCGCGATCGACGCCGACGGCAGCTGGTGCATCCTTCGCGACGGCGCGATGTCGCCGGGGGACGTGACGAGCGCCCTCAACTCAGTCGGGCTCGACTAGCTAGCAGCCGTTGTGGCCCGGATAGGGCAGGTGGACGAGCACCTGGGAGGTGTTGTCGTCCTCGTTTGACTCGAAGAGGACTTCCTTCGGGTCGACGGTCATCCGGTAGGCGAAGCAGCCGCGCAGGCCGGCGACGTCGATCCACTGCTGGTGGTAGGCGGCGGGGTAGATGTCCGACCAGCCGACCGAGGTGCCGAGCGTCACCCGGTCCTGGAACGGGTTCTGGTTGCAGCCGGGGTAGACCCAGTGCGAGGGCGAGCGGCGGCCGGGCCGGGTGTGGGCAAGGTCGCGGAGGCAGTAGTTGAGCTTCGGGCTGGTGCGGACGATCTCGCCGAGGCTGCCGTCGGGGCGGACCCGCAGGAGGTCGAAGTGGGCGAGCTGGTGGACCTTCCAGTAAGAGCCGCCGAAGTAGGTGCCGACGTAGGTGAAGTGGAGGGTCGCCCGGCTGGGGACGGTGATGTGGCCGCCGCCGGCCTTGTAGATGCGCTGGTTGGTGCGCATCTCGTGCCAGCCGCTGCGCTGGCCGCGCAGCTCCATCGGGCCGCGGCCGCGGCTGCGGACGTCACTGGTCGCGCGCAGGAGGACCTGGCCGCCGCCGGTGCGGTCGACGTAGAGCTCGCTCGGCGGCCCGATCCGCAGATTGGGGCAGAGCAGGTGCCGCGCGCCCGGCCCGATGCAGGGGTTGTCGACCGGCGCGCCGGTCGCGGCAGTCGGCGGGGCGAACGCCGTCAGGAAGGCGAGCAAAGCGAGGAAACTGCGGCCTCTCACCGGTCCCAGACTATCCCGACCCATTGCTATGGTCGCCTGACCGTGGCCGATCTGCCGGACAACTTCCAGACCGCCCCGCTGGCCGACGTCGATCCCGAGATCGCCGACGTCCTCGAGGCCGAGCTGAAGCGCCAGCAGCGGACGCTGGAGATGATCGCCTCGGAGAACTTCGTCCCGCAGGCGGTCCTCGACGCGGTCGGCTCGGTGCTGACCAACAAGTACGCCGAGGGCTACCCGGGCCGCCGCTACTACGGCGGCTGCGAGGAGGTCGACGTCGCCGAGGAACTGGCGATCGGGCGGGCCAAGAGCCTGTTCGGCGCCGACCACGCGAACGTCCAGCCCCACGCCGGCGCCCAGGCCAACAACGCCGTTTACATGGCACTGCTGGAGCCGGGAGACACCTTCCTCGGCCTCGCCCTCGATCACGGCGGCCATCTCAGCCACGGGATGAAAATCAACGTCAGCGGCAAGCTCTACAACCCGGTGCCCTACCACGTCCGCCGCGACGATTTCCTCGTCGACATGGACGAGGTCGAGCGGCTGGCGCAGGAGCACAAGCCGGCCCTGATCGTCACCGGCTGGTCCGCCTACCCGCGCCAGCTCGACTTCGCCGCCTTCCGCGAGATCGCCGACTCGGTTGGGGCGAAGCTGATGGTCGACATGGCCCACTTCGCCGGCCTCGTCGCCGCCGGCGAGCACCCGAACCCGGTGCCGCACGCCGACGTCGTCACGACGACGATCCACAAGACGCTGGCTGGGCCGCGCAGCGGCATGATCCTTTGCCGCGAGGAGCACGCGAAAGCGATCGACAAAGCGATCTTCCCCGGCCAGCAGGGCGGCCCGCTGATGCACACGGTCGCGGCCAAGGCTGTGGCGCTGAAGATCGCCGCCAGCGAGCAGTTCAAGGAGCGCCAGCGGCAGACGATCGCCAACGCGAGGGCGCTCGCCGTCGGCCTTGAAAGCGGCGGCGTGCCGGTGCTGACCGGCGGCACCGACGTCCACCTCGTCCTCGTCGACCTCACCCCGACCGGCCTCGACGGGCAGACCGGGGAGGACCGACTCGACGCGGTCGGGATCACCGTCAACCGCAACGCGATCCCCTTCGACCCG
>JBQCHW010000334.1:0-3366 GCA_051954315.1 Solirubrobacterales bacterium | reverse complement strand
AGACATGACGCAGATCCTTACTTGGGCCGTTTGGCGCCGTATTTCGAACGGCGCTGCTTGCGATTCTTCACGCCTTGCGTGTCGAGCACGCCGCGCAGGATGTGGTAGCGGACGCCCGGCAGGTCCTTGACGCGACCACCCCTGATCAGGACCACGGAGTGCTCCTGCAGGTTGTGGCCCTCGCCCGGGATGTAGGTGGTGACCTCCATCCCGTTGGTGAGACGGACACGGGCGATCTTGCGCAGCGCCGAGTTCGGCTTCTTCGGCGTCACCGTGGCGACACGGGTGCAGACGCCGCGCTTCTGCGGGGCGGCTACGCGCTTCTTGCGGCCCTGGCCCGACTTGAGGCCCGGGGTCGCGGTCTTCTTCTTCGGGCTCTTGCGGCCCTTCCTGACAAGCTGATTCGTATTCGGCACGGCCGCGCATAGTAGAGCAGTCCGGCCAAAACCATCCCCCCGGCTGCTGCGAGCTCGGCGAAGAAGCCGTCCTCGAGCACCGCGGTGGCGCCGGCGAAGCGGCTGGTTTGGGCGCCCTCGTCGAGCCCGGCGGGCAGGTCGACGAGGAGGATCACGGCGATCGAGACCAGGCCCAGGGCAGCGACCAGGAGGCCGAGGTTGCGCCGCTCCCGCACCAGCCCGAGGAAGCCGACGACGACCGCGGCGAGGCCGATCGGCACCAGCAGGTAGGCGTGGGCCTCTCCGGCAGTGCGGGCCGCTTCGGTGGGCACGGCGGCGACCTGCGGGAGCCCGGCGTAGCCCGGCTGCCCGATCTCCACCGCCCGGTAATCGATGAACTGGGAGGCGGCGAGCAGGCCTCCGGCGGCGATCAGGACCAGGCCGGCGGCTCGTGCCGGCGTCAGCACCTCGCTCGCAGCCGTGGCCGCACGCACCAGCAGGACGCAGATCCGGCGAACACCACGGTCGAGCAGAGCGAGGCCGCGGAAGAAGAGGGCGAGCAGCGGCCGCAGTCGGGGCCACAGCCAGGCCCATGCCAGAGCGGTGTAGTGACGCGCCCGCGCAACCGCTGGATGGGCCCGCTCCAAGCCGCGGTTGCCGACCCGATCGATCTGTCGCGACCAGCGGCGAAGCGCTGCTATCATCGCCCGTCGCTCAGGCAGTTTTCGCTGTTTTTTCTTCGCAGGACGCTTCGCCGGGCCCCCTGGGGCCTTTTTTTGCGGCTTATCACGACTACTGGACTTAGGACTCATGGCACGCAGCTTTCCACTCGAGAAAACCCGGAACATCGGGATCATGGCGCACATCGACGCCGGTAAGACGACGACGACCGAGCGCATCCTCTACTACACCGGGCGCACCCACAAAATGGGCGAGGTCCACGAGGGCGCTGCCGTCATGGACTGGATGGAACAGGAGCAGGAGCGAGGGATCACGATCACCTCGGCTGCGACCGCGTGCGAGTGGAAGGACCACCGCATCAACATCATCGACACGCCCGGCCACGTCGACTTCACGGTCGAGGTCGAGCGCTCGCTGCGCGTGCTCGACGGCGCGATCGCCGTCTTCGACGCCGTCGCCGGCGTCGAGCCCCAGTCGGAGACCGTCTGGCGCCAGGCCGACAAGTACGGCGTCCCGCGCTTCGCCTACATCAACAAGATGGACCGCACCGGCGCCGACTTCTTCAACTCGGTGCAGACGATGAAAGACCGGCTCGGCGCCAACCCGCTGCCGATCCAGCTGCCGATCGGTGCCGAGGAGAACTTCAAAGGCGTAGTCGACCTGGTGCGGATGAAGGGCCTTATCTGGACCGACGAGCTCGGCGCCGCCTACGACGAAATCGAGATCCCCGACGACCTCGCCGGCCAGGCCGAGGAATACCGGACCCAGCTGATCGAAGCCTGCGCCGACTACGACGAAGAGCTGATGGAAGCCTTCCTCGGCGAGGAAGAGATTCCCGTGGAGAAGCTGATCGCCTCGCTGCACGAGGCGACGCTCTCGACCAGCATCACCCCGGTCCTCTGCGGCACCTCCTTCAAGAACAAGGGTGTGCAGCCGCTGCTCGACTCGATCGTCGAACTGCTGCCCTCGCCGCTCGAGGTCCCGGCGGTCACCGGCGTCGTCCCGGCCGGCAAGGGTCAGCCCGAGGACATCGAGGCCGAGCGCGAAGCCTCGGACAGCGCCCCCTTCTCCGCCCTTGCCTTCAAGGTCATGTCCGACCCCTACGTCGGCAAGCTCACCTACTTCCGCGTCTACTCGGGCAAGCTCGAGAAAGGCGGCCGCGTCCTCAACGTGAAAACCGGCAAGACCGAGCGAATCGGCCGGCTGCTGATGATGCACGCCAACAGCCGCGAGGAGATCGACGAGTGCTACGCGGGCGACATCTGCGCCGGCGTCGGCCTCAAAGAAACCGGCACCGGCGACACCCTGGCCGCGCCCGACGCGCCGATCGCCCTGGAGAGCATCGAATTCCCGGAGACCGTGATCGCGGTCGCGATTGAGCCGAAGACCAAAGCCGACCAGGAGAAGATGGGCAACGCCCTGGCCCGCCTCGGCGAGGAGGACCCGACCTTCCGGATCGAAACCGACGAGGAAACCGGCCAGACCCTGATCCACGGGATGGGCGAGCTCCACCTCGAGGTGATCGTCGACCGCATGCTGCGCGAGTTCAAAGTCGAGGCCAACGTCGGCAAGCCGCAGGTCGCCTACCGCGAGACGATCCGCAAGCGGGTCGAGAAGGTCGAGTCGCGGTTCGTCCGCCAGACCGGCGGTCGCGGCCAGTTCGGCCACGTCGTCATCAACCTCGAGCCGGCGCCCGAGGAAGGCTTCGTCTTCGAGGACAAAATCAAGGGCGGCGTCATCCCCAACGAGTTCATCGGCCCGGCCGAAGCGGGGATGCGCGAGGCGCTGGAAAACGGCGTCAAGGCCGGCTACCCGATGGTCGACGTCAAAGCCGAACTCGTCGACGGCTCCTACCACGACGTCGACTCCTCGGAGATGGCGTTCAAGATCGCCGGCTCGATGGCGATCCAGGAAGGCGCCAAAAAGGCCAACCCGGTCCTGCTGGAGCCGGTGATGTCGGTCGAGGTCGTCACCCCCGAGGACTTCCTCGGCGACGTGATCGGCGATCTCTCCCGGCGCCGCGGCAAAGTCCAGGGCCAGGACCAGCGCGGCAACGCCCTCGCGGTCCAGGCCTTCGTCCCGCTGGGCGAGATGTTCGGCTACGCGACCGACCTGCGGTCCTCGACCCAGGGGCGCGCGACCTACACGATGCAGTTCGAGCGCTACGAGGAGGTCCCCGCCAACATCGCCGAGGAGATCGTCGAGCACCGGGCCGGCGAGCCGGTGGGCGCGGCATCATGAAATCCCACTTCCACACGGCCGGCCGAAGGGTGCAGGCAGGCGTTCGATC
>JBQCHW010000333.1:0-2628 GCA_051954315.1 Solirubrobacterales bacterium | reverse complement strand
GCGAAACTGCAGCGGATCGAGCGGGAACTGAGCGAGGTCGCGGCAATCGCCGAGGAGCGCAATGAGGGCCAGGAGGGCCAGGTCGCCCCCGGACGCGGACGTGAGGCGCCTTTGGCGGCTCGCGGGAGCGGAGGAGGCGACACTGATGTCTGAGTTGCTGGCGCTGGGCGTCTCCCACAAGACCGCGCCGCTCGACCTGCGCGAGCGCCTCTCGCTGACCGAGGGCCGCGCCGTCAGCGCCCTCGCCGAGCTCACCGCGGCGAGCGGGATCCACGAGGCGGCGGCGATCTCCACCTGCAACCGGACCGAGCTCTACCTGATCGTCTCCGACCCGGTCGAGGCCGAGTCGACCGCGCTCGGCGTCCTCACCCGCCAGGCCGAGATCCGCCCGACCGAGCTGCTCGGCCACCTCTACTCGCTGCGCGCCACCGACGCCGCCCGCCACCTGCTGCAGGTGACCGCCGGGCTCGACTCGATGATCCTCGGCGAGGCCGAGATCCAGGGTCAGGTCAAACGCGCCTACGAGCTGGCGCTGGTCGAGGGCGCCACCGGGCCGATCCTCAACCGCCTCTTCCGCGGTGCGCTGTCGGCCGGCGGGCGGGCGCGGGAGGAGACCGGGATCAGCCAGAAGGGCGTCTCGATCCCCTCGGTCGCCGTCGAGCTGGCGCGGCGGGCGCTTGGCGACCTCTCCGCCAAGCGCGTCCTCGTCGTCGGCGCCGGCGAGACCGCCGAGCTGGTCGCCAAGGCGATGGTCGCCCGCGGCGTCGCCACCGTCTTCGTCGCCAACCGCCACTACGACCGCGCGATCGGCCTCGCCCAGCGCTTCGACGGCACCGCGGTCCGCTTCGAAGAGCTGCCCGAGCAGCTGACAAGCGCCGACATCGTCGTCTCGGCCACCAACTCCCCGCACCACATCGTCGAGAGCGAAGGCCTCGAGCAGGTGATGGCGGCGCGGCCGGAGCGGCCGCTGCTGGCGATCGACCTGGCGGTGCCGCGCGACATCGAGCCGGCCTGCCGCGAGATCCCCGGCGTCAGCGTCCACGACATCGACGACGTCCAGCAGATCGTCGAACGCAACGAGAGCGGCCGCGAGGCCGAGGCGCGGCGGGCGCGGCAGATCATCGACGCCGAGCTCGACCGCTTCGAGCGCTGGCTCGCTTCGCTCGAGGTAGTGCCGACGATCAGCGCCCTGCGCGGCCGCAGCGACGAGATCGTGCGTCGGGTGCTTGCCGAGAACGAGGGCCGCTGGGAGAGTCTTAGCGAGGCCGATCGGGAGCGGCTGGAGACGATGGCGAAGGCGATCGCCTCGCGGCTGCTGCACGAGCCGACCCTGCGGATCCGCCGCTCGGCTGGCTCCGACGAGGCCTACTTCTACGTCAGCGCCCTGCGCGAGCTCTTCGGCCTCGACGTCGAGACCGAGCCCGAGGGCGAGAGCCGCTCGAACGTGACCGAGCTCCGTCGCAAGAACCAGAAGGGCTGAAGTGCGGATCGCGACCCGGGGTAGTGCCCTGGCGCTGACCCAGGCCCGCTGGGTCGCCGATCGGCTCGGCGGCGCTGAGCTGGTCGAGGCAAGTTCGGACGGCGAGCCGGGAGACAAGTCGCGCTTCGTCCGCGGCGTCGAGCGGGCGCTGCTGGCGGGGGAGGCCGGGATCGGGGTCCACTCCGCCAAGGACCTGCCAAGCGAGATGCCGGAGGGACTGGAGATCGCCGGCGTGCCCGAGCGCGAGGACCCGGCCGACGTCTGGATCGGGGTCGGGGACTCGCTGGACGCGGTGCCGGAGGGAGCGCGGGTCGGGACCGCGAGCCTGCGGCGTCAGGCCCAGCTGCTGGCGGTGCGGCCCGACCTGCGGGTCGAGGAGCTGCACGGCAACGTCGACACCCGCCTGCGCAAGCTCGCCGAGGGGGAGCTCGACGGGATCGTCCTCGCCGCCGCCGGCCTGCGCCGGCTCGGGCGCGAGGACGAGATCGGCTTCGCGCTGCCGCTGGCGCAGATGTGCCCGGCGCCCGGCCAGGGGGCGCTGGCGCTGCAGGTACGAAGCGACGACGAGGGCGCCGGCGACGCGGCGGCGTCCGTCAACGACTTGAAAGCGATGCGGGAGCTGACCGCGGAGCGGACGGTGGTGGCGCTGCTGCAGGCGACCTGCAACACGCCGCTCGGGGTGCACGCCCAGGTCGAGGGCGAGGCGCTCGCGATCGAAGCCTTCGTCGGCCTCCCCGACGGCAGCGAGTGGATCCGCGACCGCCACCGGGGCAGCGCCGAAGAGCCGAGCCTGGCCGGCGCCGAACTGACCCAGCGCCTGCTAGGTGCCGGCGCTCGCGATGTCCTCGACCGGGCGGAGGCGGAGGCGTGAGCGGTCGCGTCTACCTGGTTGGCGCGGGGCCCGGCGACCCGGGGCTGATGAGCGTTCGCTCGCTGGAGCTGATCGCCGTCGCCGACGCGATCTTCTACGACCGCCTGATCCCGCCTGGCGCGCTCGCCGGCGCCCGTGCCGACGCCGAGCTCGTCTACGTCGGCAAGCAGCCGGGAGTGCCCTCGGTGCCGCAGGGGGAGATCGGCGAGCGGCTGGTCGCGGCCGGGCGCGAAGGCAAGACCGTCGTCCGCCTCAAGGGCGGCGATCCCTTCGTCTT
>JBQCHW010000332.1:0-3577 GCA_051954315.1 Solirubrobacterales bacterium | reverse complement strand
CTGCAGCGAGGCCGGGTTGGTGCTGATGATGTCGGCGGCGTCGGTGAGCTTCTGGGCGGCCTGGAACTCGCCCTCGGAGTTGATGATCTTCGCCCGCCGCTCGCGCTCGGCCTCGGCCTGGCGCGCCATCGCCCGCTGCATCTGCTCGGGGATCTCGACGTCCTTGATCTCGACCGAGGTGACCTTGACCCCCCAGGGCTCGGTCGATTCGTCGATGATTTTCTGCAGCTCCTCGTTCAGCCGCTCGCGGTCGGCCAGCAGCTGGTCGAGCTCGGCCTTGCCGAGCACCGAGCGCAGCGCCGTCAGCGAGATCTGCGAGGTCGCGATCAGGTAGTTCTCGACGTCGACCACGGCGCGGTTGGGGTCGACGACGCGGAAGTAGGCGACTGCGTTGACCCGGCAAGGGACGTTGTCGCGGGTGATCACCTCCTGCGGCGGCACGTTGAGGGTGACCGTCCGCAGGTCGACCTTGACCATCCGGTCGACGAGCGGGATCAGCAGGATCAGACCCGGTCCCTTCTGGGCGATCAGGCGGCCGAGGCGGAAGATGACGCCGCGCTCGTACTCGCGCAGGATCCGCACCGAGGAGCCGAGGGCGATCAGCCCGAAGAACACGAGGACTACGAGAATCCCTGCCACAGCCTCCATCAACCGGCTCCTTCTCTTGACTGGACCGCCGTCTGCGGTTCCGGGCGGACCACCAGGGTCAGCCCGTCGACCGCCTCAACGGTGACTCTATCCCCCAGGCGCACCGGCTCTGAACCAGTGGCGAGGCGGGCGCTCCAGATCGTCCCGCCGAGCCAGACCCGCCCTTCGGGGTCGATCGAGCTGCGGGCCTCGGCGCTGGCGCCGATCATCTCCTCGGTCCCGGTGCGGACGCGCTCGTTGCGGTGCGCCGCCAGCACCTTGCGGGTGACGAAGTAGAAGGTGATGGCGGAGACGATCCCGAGCGCGATCAGCGCCCCGCCCGCGTAGTCGGCGACGCTGCTGTCGGAGTTGAAGGCGACGATGCCCGCGGCGGTGAGCCCGGCGATCCCTACGGCCGCGAGGACGCCGCCGGTCGGCAGCAGCAGCTCCGCGAGCAGAAGCCCGATGCCGATCAGCGCGATGACGACGAAGGCTTCCATTGCCTTTGATTATGGACCGATCTACGCGCCGGCGAGCGCGTAGCGGCGCACGTCCGCTTCCAGTTCGGAGTTGTCGCGGTAGGGCCCCTGTTTGAGGTTGACCAGCTTCCCCGACTCGTCGAAGAAGGCGGTGTCCGGGAAGCCGCCGATGCCGCCGAGCGATTCGAGGATCCCTTTATGGGGATCGACGTAGCTGGGGTAGGACAGCGGCTCCTCTTCGAGGAAGGTCGCGGCGGCGTCGGTGGAGTCTTCGGAGTTGATGCCGAGGAAGGCGACCTTCTTCCCGTAGCGCGCCGACAGCTGCTGGAGGACCGGGAACTCCTCGCGGCAGGGACCGCACCAGGAGGCCCAGACGTTGACGACCACCGGGTAGCCGCGGAGTTGGGCGAGCCGCTTCTCGAAGGCTTCCTGCCCTCCCGGGATCAGGTCGTTGGCCTGCTTGTGGATCGCGGCGAGCGGCGGCGGCGAGCCGGCGAGGGCCTTCGCGTAGTCGGGATGGGAGCCGTCGCCGGTTTCGGTGGAGCTGCCGCAGCCACCGGCCAGGAGCGCCACCAGCGCCACCGCGGCCGCTGCCAGAAGGGGTCTGATTCGCGCAAGCATCCGCTGAGTGGGTACAATACGTACGTTCGGTTCGCGGCTCGCGAGCCGCTGAGTTCTTCGGGGAGACCATCAGTCAAGCCCCGCAGCCTCGTTCGATTTCCCAGCGTTCCCGGCCGTATCTGTGCGTTCGGCGGGGACAGAATCCCGGAAGCCTCCATGGCCAACACCAGCGACGTTGCCGCTGACGCGGCAGTTCCTTCAAGCGCCGACATCGAGCGCGCGGCGGCATTCGCCCGCGAGCCCTTCCTGCTCGACGGCGAGGGGCCGGAGGCGCTGGCCCCGGGGACGGCGCGACGGCGGGCGCTCGACGCGGCGCTGAAGGAGCTGGACGAAGGCGCCGAGCACCCCTCGATCCAGTGGCGCCGGGACTTCTCGCTGCTGCTCGGGCTGGAGCGCTTCCTCGCCGACGAACCGCCGAAACTGCGCGACGGCGCCGAACTGAACCCGCACCAGGTCGATGCCCTCTCCGGCACCCTCGCCGAGCTGATGGGTCAGCAGCAGACCGGCACCGCCGCGCTCGAGAACGGCAACGGCAACGGAGGCAACGGCAATGGCGGCGGTAGCCCGGCGGCCGCGACGGACGCCTCCGCGGCGGACGGTGCCGGCGAGCTCGACGAGGAGGAGGACGACGAGGTCGCTCCCGACGAGGAGCCGCAGGACTGGGAGGAAGGGCCCGCCGAGGACGACGAGGAGGTCGTCGAGGAGGCGCCCGAGGACCCCGGCGCCGAGCGGCGCTTCTGGTTCGAGCACGCGACCGGGGCTGGCAAGACCGTCGCCGCAGTCGGCTTCATCGAGGCGACGAAGACGGGCGGGGTCCTGATCCTCACCCACCGCCGCAACCTCGTCGACCAGTTCATCGGCGAGATCTCCGACCGCGGCTACAAGGAGCGACTGCGGCCGCCGCTGATGGGCGACCGCGACGACCCCGACGGCCCGGTCACGGTCGAGACTTACCAGTGGTTCGTTCGCAACCACAAGAAAATTTCAGACGCTTATTCCATCGTGATCTGCGACGAGGCCCACACCGCCCTGGGCGAGAAAACCAGCGCCTGCATCCGCGACATGCCGGGACCCGTCTACATCGGCATGACCGCGACCGGGGCGCTGATCGCCCGCCACGTCGCCGACCTCTTCCCGACCCAGACCTCGCGCTTCGACCTCGCCCAGGCGGCGCGGCGCGGCGTGATCGCGCCGCTGCGCTGCCTGCGGATCCCGCCCGGTCCCGGCGTGCGGACGATCGCCAAGGTGCCGCTGCGCAAAGGCGAGGTCGACCAGGACTTCGACCAGGAGGAGCTGGCGGCGCTGCTCGACCAGGAGCCGTTCAACGTCGCGATCGCCGACCTCTACCGCTCCCGCTTCCGCAAAGTCCCCGGCGTCGTCTACACCGCCGGCGTCCAGCACGCGAAGAACGTCGCCAAAGCCTTCCGCGATGCCGGCATCAACGCCCAGGCGGTCTCCGGCGAAACGCCGAAGCGCGAGCTGGCCGAGATCCTCGCCGGCTTCGAACGCGGCACCGTCGACGTCCTCTGCAACGCGATGCTGCTGGCCGAGGGCTGGAACAGCCCGCGGGCGACGATCTGCATGCACCTGGCGCCGACCGCCTCGCGGCGGATCTACCAGCAGCGGGTCGGCCGCGTCACCCGGCGGGCGCCGGGCAAGGAGGCGGGCCTGGTGCTCGACTTCGTCCACCCGGCCACCACCCACGACGAGACGATCGTCACCCTGCACAGCCTGCTCGACCGCGACGTCTACCGCGGCGGCGCGATCGTCGTCGGGCCGGTCCGTCGCGGGCGCGGCCGGCGCGTGCGCGTCGAGCGCCGCGTCATCCCCGTCACGGCGGCCGAGGACCG
>JBQCHW010000331.1:0-3784 GCA_051954315.1 Solirubrobacterales bacterium | reverse complement strand
AATCCCGGTCAGCTTTGCTACCTTTCTGCCCATGGAGGTAGCCGTCGCAGAGAACAAGGAGCAGCGGGGCAAGGGCCGGGTCGGGACCCCCCAGAACCCCGAGACCTACGAGAACGTCCCCGGCCACGTCATCCCGATCATCGAGCGCGAGTTCGACGACTTCGACAACGAAGCCGAGCAGTTCCTCTCCGGCGAGCTGGAGGAGAACCAGTTCATCGGCTTCCGCCTCAAACAGGGCGTCTACGGCCAGCGCCAGGCCGACGTCCAGATGATCCGGATCAAGCTTCCGTTCGGCGGCGTCACCCCCGAGCAGATGGACTCCTTCGCCAGCGTGGTCGAGAAGTACGCGCCGCTGAACAAAGGCCACATCACCACCCGTCAGAACATCCAGATCCACCACGTGCCGCTGCGCGACACCGAGCTGCTGCTGCGGGAGATCGCCGAGGCCGGCCTCTCCTCGCGCGAGGGCTGCGGCAACACCATCCGCAACGTCACCGGCGACCCCTGGGCCGGCGTCGCCCCCGGCGAGGTCTTCGACCCGACCGCCTACGGCACCGCCTACGTCCGCTACTTCGTCCGCCACCCGACGACGCAGCTGATGCCGCGCAAGATCAAGACCGCCTTCGACGGCTCCCCCGACGCCAACCGCTCGATCACCGAAATCCACGACATCGCCTTCCTCTCCCGCGAAAGGGACGGCGTCAAGGGATTCGAGGTCCAGGTCGGCGGCGGCACCTCGATCATGGCCCGCGTCGCCCCGACTCTCTACGAGTTCGTCGAGGCCGACAACGGCGACTACCTCAAGGTCGCCGAGGCCGTCTTCCGCATCTTCGACCGCCAGGACTGGCTGCGCGTCAACCGCGCCCGCGCCCGGATCAAGGTCCTGGTCGACAAGATCGGCATGGACGCCTTCCGCGAGCTCGTTGACGAGGAGCTGCGGGGCGACTGGGTGGAGGAGCGCGAATTCGGCCCCGAGCTGGTCGAGCGCCTCGCCTACGCCCCCGACGAGGAGGGCAACGCCCCCGAGGCGCCGCTCGCCCCGTCCTCGCCGAACGGCGACCGCACCGAGTTCGAGCGCTTCCTCCAGGGCAACGTCGAGCCGCAGCGCCAGGAGGGCTTCTCCTCGGTCGAGGTCAAGATCACCCGCGGCGACCTCACCCCGGAGCAGTTCCGCGGCCTCGCCGAGATCATGCGCGAGTACACCGGCGGCTCCGCTCGCAGCACCGTGCAGCAGAACTTCGTCCTCCGCTGGGTTCGCGACGAGGCCCTCTACGACGTTTGGGAGCGCCTCAACGCCCTCGGCCTCGGCGAGGCCGGCGCCCGCGAGATCACCGACACGGTGAGCTGCCCCGGCACCGACAGCTGCAAACTCGGGATCACCTCCTCGATGGGCCTCAACCGGGCGATCAAGGAGCGGGTCACGGCGATGGAGATCAGCGACGAGCTGACCAAGCAGATCCACATCAAAATGAGCGGCTGCCCCAACGGCTGCAGCCAGCACCACATCGCCAACATCGGTTTCTACGGCGCCTCGCTGAAAGTCAACGGCCGCCAGATGCCCGCTTACATCCCGCACATCGGCGGCAACTTCGAAGGCGGCCCGGTCGCCTTCGGCAAGCGGCTCAAATCGCGGCTCCCGGCCAAACGGGTGCCCGAGGCGGTCGAGCGCTGGGTGCGGATGTACGAGGCCGACCGCAACGAGGGCGAGGAGTTCAACGCCTTCGCGGAGCGGGTAGGTGCCGAGCCGTTCGAAGCGGTGGTCAAGGAGCTGACCCTGCCCGCCGAGTTCAGCCTGGAGACGATGCAGCAGTTCATCGACTGGAACCGATCGAGCCCGTACGAGGTCGTGCGCGGCGAGGGAGAGTGCGCGATCTAGCTCGCGCCGAGCGCAGCGATGAAACCACCTCCCGTCACCCTGTCCGGCACTGTCCCCACACCCGCCGACCTCGACCACGAGGCGATCGCCGCCGAGCTCGAGCAGCGCACGGCGCAGGAGACCCTCGAGTGGATGTTCGAGAACTTCGGCGAGCAGCACTACATCGCCTGCTCGTTCCAGAAAACGAGCTCGGTGACCGCGCACCTGGCGAGCACCGTCAACCCGGACGCGCGCTTCTTCTACCTCGACACCGACGTCCTCTTCGACGAGAGCTACGAGACCCGCGACCGCCTCGCCGAGGCGCTCGGGATCGAGTTCGACCGCTTCCACAACCTGACCCTCGAGGAGCAGGCCGCCGAGCACGGCGACGAGCTCTGGAAGCGCGACCCGGACGCCTGCTGCGGCATCCGCAAGGTCGAGCCGATGCGCCGCGCCCTATCTTCCGTAGACTGCTGGGTCGCCGGCGTCCGCCGGGCAGACTCCAGCAGCCGTTCCAAGACGCCGAAGTTCGGCTGGGACAAGCGCTTCAACCTCTGGAAGCTGAACCCGCTCGCGGACTGGACCGAGCGCGACGTCTGGAACTACATCCGTGAGCACCACCTCCCGTACAACCCGCTTCACGATCGCGGCTACCCGTCGATCGGATGCACCCACTGCACCCAGCCGGTCGAACCGGGTGGGGATCTGCGCGCAGGCCGCTGGACGGGCCTGGCAAAGACCGAGTGCGGGATCAACTAGCGGCAACCGGCAAGCCGCCCTTTATTCCTTTTCCCTTATTCCAGTTTCCTAAGACCCTTCCCCCAACCCCCAAGGTGAGATGAGCGAGACGATGGCTGAGTTGTCCCTGACCCTTTCCGAGCGCCATACCGCGGACTTCGAGATGATCGGCAACGGCGGCTTCGCGCCGCTGACCGGCTTCCAGGGCTCCGCCGACTGGGAGCGCGTCTGCAGCGAGATGCGGACCGCCGACGGCGATTACTGGCCGATCCCGATCACCCTGGCGAGCGACCTCGAGTGCGAGGTCGGTGACACGATCGAGCTGTCTTCCGACGAAGGCAAGAAGCTCGGCCGCCTCGAGGTCGAGGAGATCTGGGAGCGCGACGTCAAGCGCGAGGCCGAGCAGGTCTACGGCACCACCGACGAGGCCCACCCGGGCGTCGCCGCGATCTACGAGGAGGGCAACCGGATGCTGGCCGGCCCGATCGAGGTCGACGCGCTGCCCGACCACGACGAGGCCTTCATGCGCCGCTACAAGACCCCGGCCGAGCACAAAGCCGACTTCGAGGCGCGCGGCTGGAAGAAGATCGTCGCTTTCCAGACCCGCAACCCGATCCACCGCGCCCACGAGTACCTGACCAAGGCCGCGCTGGAGACCTGCGACGGGCTCTTCATCCACCCGCTGATCGGCAAGACCAAGGCCGGTGACATCCCCGCCGAGGTGCGGATGCGCTGCTACGAGGTGCTGATGGAGAACTACTACCCGGAGGACCGGGTCGTCCTCGGGGTCAAGCCGGCGAAGATGCACTACGCCGGCCCGCGCGAGGCTGTCCTCCACGCGATCGTCCGCCGCAACTACGGCGCCACGCACTTCATCGTCGGCCGCGACCACGCGGGCGCCGGCGACTACTACGGCACCTACGACGCCCAGAAGATCTTCGACACGATCGACATCGAGGAGCTCGGGATCGAGCCGCTGATGTTCGAGCACACCTTCTGGTGCAACGAGTGCGAGGGACTGGCCTCGAACAAGACCTGTCCTCATGACGCTGACGCACGCCTGTTCCTTTCCGGGACCAAGGTCCGCGAAATGCTCGGCAACGGCGAAAGGCCGCCGCACGAGTTCTCGCGCGACGAGGTCGCCGACATCCTGATCGACGCTTACAAGGAGGACTGACAAAGCATGGCTGG
>JBQCHW010000330.1:0-3948 GCA_051954315.1 Solirubrobacterales bacterium | reverse complement strand
GGTCGTCGAGCTTGTCCTCGAGCATCGGCGTCCAGATGCCGTCGGGGCAGACGGCGGAGAGCTCGACGCCCTTGATGCCGGCCCGCCGCAGGTCGAAGAGGGTGCCGAGGGTAAAGGCCATCGCCGCGTGCTTGCTCGCGGAGTAGGCGACCTCGCCGGGGGCGGCGACGATGCCCGCCAGCGAGACGACGTTGACGATCTGGCCGCGGCCGGCCGCGCGCATCGGCCCGAGGGCCGCGATCGTCCCGTTGATCAGGCCGGTGGCGTTGACGTCGAGCATCGTCTGCCGGATCTCGGCGCTCTGCTCCCAGGGCGGGCCGCTGAAGAAGACGCCGGCGTTGTTGACCCAGAGGTCGAGGCCGTCGCTGCTGCCGATCAAGTCGGCGAGTTGGCGGCAGGCCGCCTCGTCGCGGACGTCGAGGGCGCTGCCCTGCGCCGCGCCGCCGAGCTCCGTGGCCGCTCGCTCGGCCGCCTCAACATCGACGTCGGTGACGTGGGCGCGGTAGCCGCGCCCGATCAACTCGGCGGCGATCGCGCGGCCGAGGCCGCTGCCGGCCCCGGTGACGACGGCGGTGGGCCTCGCGCCCGAGTCTACGTCGCGCCTCTCCCAGGGTGGCGAAATTTCCGCCATGCCGGCTCCGCCGAGCTAACCTTGGAGGGCGGGCCGAGCGGACCGCGGGGGGAGAGAAAACCCTTCGAGGAAAGTCCGGACACCACAGGGCAGGGCGGTGGGTAACGCCCACCCGGGGAAACCCGCGGGAAAGTGCCACAGAAATGACACGGCCGATGGCGCGACTGCAGCTGCGTCGCGTACAGGCAAAGGTGAAATGGTGCGGTAAGAGCGCACCGGCGTTGCGGTGACGTAACGGCCAGGCAAACCCCGCCCGGTGCAAGGCCAAGCAGGACCGTCGACCCGGCTCGGCGAGGTCCAGGTAGGCCGCAGAGATAGATGGCCGCTCAAGACAGGATCCGGCTTACAGGCCCGCTAAGGAAGAGGCTCCCGCGAGGGGGCCTCTTCTACGTCTGTCGGCTTTTGCCCCCATATGGAGCCAAAAGGCGACACGGCGTCCACTGCACCGTTTTCTGTCTTAGCGATTGCTAACATGCCGCACAACTTCCGCTGAATCTTCGCCACATAACGCGAGGAGCGGGGGACCCAAGCAGTTGGGGCGAATCGCGGCTCGTCGCCGCGTAGCGCAGCTCTTTCAGCGCGAGCCCGTCAGCTAACCCCGCAAGCGTCGCCAAAGAGATGACTGCCGCTAAACAGAACACCCTGCGCTGGGCCCTGCTCCTGGCCGCCATTCTGGCCTTGATGGCCGGTGCCGCGACCGGCGCCAAGGCATCGACCGGCGGCGCCGGCGCCACCACGGCGAGCGCGCCGGGCTCCGACCTCGCCTTCAGCCCCTTCCGCTACGCCGGGGCCAGCTGGTACGGAGGTCCCAGCATGTGGGGCCGCAGCACCGCCTGCGGCGCGACGCTGCGGCCGAGCACCCTCGGGGTAGCTCACAAGACCCTGCCGTGCGGGACCACGGTCAAGTTCGTCTACCACGGGCACGTCCTCGTCACCCAGGTGATCGACCGCGGCCCCTACGTCAAGGGACGAGCCTGGGACTTCACCAAGGCCGCCAGCGAAGCGCTCGACTTCGAAGGCGTGGGGCGGGTCCGCTACGCGGTCGCCCTCAGCTACGCGCGCACCTCCTAGGCCGCTGCTCCGGCCGCACCCGCGGCTAGGCTGCCGGGTTCGAGGCAGTGCAAGCAACGAGAGGAGCAGCGTCTATGTCGAGGTCTTCGTCCGCAGGGGTGCCCGCCGCGAGAGCGTGGAGGATGCGCTGGCTCGCGCTCGGGATGCTCGCCGGCTCGCTGGCCCTGCTCGTCAGCCTCGTCTCTGACAGCGACGCCGCCCGGGTCCCGCAGACGACCGTGATCCTCGGCCAGACCTCGACCGAGCCCGACCCGTCCTGCCCCGAGCTGCCCTGCCAGGCGATCGGCAGCGTCACCGGCTTCCAGGTCAACAACGGCCAGACGCGGCTGCCCTTCGAGGTCCCCCATGACGGCACGATCAAGGCCTGGACGCTGACCCTGGCGCAGCCGACCAACAGCCAGCGCTCCTTCTTCAACGGCTTCTTCGGCACCCCGCCCGAGGCCCGGCTGGCGATCCTCCACCGCGTCCCCGGCACCGAGCCGCCGCGCTTCACCCTGCGCCGCCAGGGCTCGATCAAGGTGCTCTCGCCCTACCTCGGGCAGACGGTCAAGTTCGGTTCCAACCTCAAAGTCGAAAAGGGCGACATCGTCGGCCTCACCGTCCCCACCTGGGCGCCGGCCTTCGCGCAGGAACTGGACGCGGACAACGTCTGGCGCGCCAGCCGCGAAGCCGGTGCCTGCAAAAACGCCACCGACATCCGCCAGGGGGAACCGCAGCAGAAGGTCGGCACTCGCCGCGAATACGGCTGCAAGTACACGACCGCGCGGCTGCTCTATACGGCGACGCTGGTCGAGGGCCGGTAGCCCGGCCCTCGCCTGCTGCCGCTTAAGCCGCGGAGGGGAGGACCCGGGGACCGGCCTGGTCCTTCGGGAGCGCCGCGGCGCTGGCGATCAGGCTCTGGAACTCGTTCAGGGCCAGGTGCGCCACCGCCTCGAGGATCTCCTCGTCGGTCCAGCCGATCTCACGCGCCTCCTCGTGGAGGTGGAGAGGCGGCGGGCCTTCGGCGTCGAGGGCCTCTTTCAGGTAGGCGAGCAGTGCCGCCTCCTTCTCGTCGCCCGAGGTGAAGCTGCGGGCTTTGGAGACCTCGTCTAGCCCGAGACCGGCCCGGCGCGCCGATTTCGCGTGCTGGGCGATGCTGTAGTCGTCCTCTCGGTGCTCGGCCACAGCCAGCGCGATCCGCTCCCTCGTCGCCTGCGGCAGGACTCCGCCGCGCAGCTCCGAGCGCATCCGCGTGTACGCGCGCAGGACAGCCGGCGCCCCGGCAAGCACGCCAACGAACTTCGTTACCGCGCCGCCGGCGGCTTGAATGCTCTTGATGAGAGGAGCGCTCTCATCGGGCGCCGTCAGCTCGTCGTGGATTTGAAATCTGCTTACTGCCGTTTTTACCGTCACGTTGCTTCTCGCTTCTGGCTCTGTCTTCGGGGCGGCACTTCGCTTTACAGAGCCGTTACGTGGCCTTTACTTTACTTTTAGCCGCTTACTTACCTGTCGTAAGTTATACCTCGTTCCGCGGACGCTTTCAAGGCCGCTTTCCCGCTGGACGAGGCGTCTGTTCTCTACCCGTATTACGGCTTTCGGCACCCAGTCGGTTCATTGGGCTACGGTTGCGCCTTCTTCAAAGCCAAGGAGGCATGAGGCATGGCAGAGCAACCCCGCAGCGCCGCTGACGTCATCTCGCTGGTCAAGGAACACGACGTCCGCTTCATCCGCCTCTGGTTCACCGACGTGCTCGGCCAGCTGAAGAGCTTCTCGGTCAACGCCTCCGAGCTCGAGGACGCATTCGAAGGCGGGATGGGCTTCGACGGCTCCTCGATCACCGGCTTCAACCCGATCGAGGAGTCCGACATGCTGGCGGTGCCGGACCCCGCCACCTTCGCGATGATCCCCTGGCGGCCCGAGGACGACGCGGTGGGGCGGATGTTCTGCGACATCCGCGTCCCCGGCGGGGAGCCCTACGAGGGGGACCCGCGCTGGATCATGCGGCGGGCGCTGAAACGGGCCGAGGAGATGGGCTTCGACGCCTACAACATCGGCCCCGAGCTGGAGTACTTCTACTTCCGCTCCGCCAAGCCCGCCGGTGGGGTCCCCGAGGTGCTCGACGAGGGTGGCTACTTCGACCTGACCACGCTCGACGCGGGCTCCGACCTGCGCCGCGAGACCGTGCTGGCCTTGGAGAAGCTCGGCATCCACGTCGAGTACACCCACCACGAGGTCGGCCCCTCCCAGCACGAGGTCGACATGCGCTA
>JBQCHW010000329.1:0-4137 GCA_051954315.1 Solirubrobacterales bacterium | reverse complement strand
CGGCGCCGACGAGATCGGCATGAAGCTCGGGCCGCAGCGATTCGACTACTGGGTCCACCGGTTCGGCTTCGGGTCGCCGACCGGCGTCGACCTCCCCGGCGAAGCGCAGGGGATCGTGTTGCACTGGCAGCAGTACTCGGGATCGTCGATGGGCAACCTGCCGATGGGTCAGGGCCTGGCGGTGACCCCGATTCAGATGGTCGCCGGCTACACGGCGATCGCCGATGGCGGCATCCTCAGGCCGCCGCAGCTGATCGAGAAGGTCGGCGAAGAAGCGGTCCACGAGCCGAAGGGGCACCGGGTGATCTCCGCTCAGGTCTCGGCCGAGATCCGGGAAATGCTGGAGGGGGTGCTGGCTCCCGGCGGCACCGCCTCCGAGGTCAGCGTCCCCGGCTACACCCTGGCGGGGAAGACCGGAACCGCCCAGGTGGCCGAAAACGGCACCTATTCGGAGACGAAATATGTCGCCTCCTTCATCGGCTTCGCCCCGGCCCAGAACCCGCAGCTGCTGGCGGCGGTGATCGTCGACGAGCCGCAGGGCGAAATCTACGGCGGCTCGGTTGCCGCGCCCGCCTTCGGCCAGATCGCCGAATACGCCCTCCCGTATCTGGGCGTCCCTCAGGAATAATCGGCGGCGGATGAGACTGGCCGACCTTGTCGCGGAGCTGCCGGGGGCGCGGATCGTCGGTGACGGCTCCGTCGAGATCTCCGAGCTGGTCTACGACAGCCGCAAGGCCGGGCCGGGATCGCTCTTCTTCTGCGTCGTCGGCGAGAAGGTCGACGGGCACGAGTTCGGGCCGCGGGTGGTCGAGGAGGGCGCGGCGGCGCTGGTGGTCGAGCGGGAGCTGACCGAACTGGCGGTGCCGCAGGTCGTGGTCGCCGACTCGCGGGCGGCGATGGCGCCGCTGGCGGCGCGCTTCTGGGGCGACCCGACGACGGAGCTGCGGGTGGTCGGCGTCACCGGCACCAACGGCAAGACGACGACCGCTTTCCTGATCCGCGAGATCCTCCAGGCGGCCGACTTCCGCTGCGGCCTGCTCGGGACCGTGAAGCAGGTGGTCGGCGGGGTGGAGAAGGAAGTGGAGCGGACGACGCCGGAGGCGATCGAGCTGCAGCGGACCTTCCGGCAGATGCTCGACGGCGGCGACGAAGCCTGCGCGATGGAGGTCTCCTCGCACGCGCTCTCGCTGCACCGGGCCGACGCGATCCGCTTCGAGGTCGCCCTCTTCACCAACCTCACCCAGGACCACCTCGACTTCCACGCCGACATGGAGGACTACTTCCTCGCCAAGCGCAAGCTCTTCGAGATGGACGTGCGGGTGAAGATCGTCAACGTCGACGATCCGTACGGGCGGCGGCTGGCGGAGGAATTCGAGTGCGTCACCTTCTCGGCCGAGGGCGCCGAGGCCGACTACAGCGCCAGCGAGGTCGAGTTCGACGCGCTGGGGGCGAGCTTCAGCCTCGGCGGGATGCGGCTGCGGACGGCGCTGCCGGGCCACTTCAACGTCGCCAACGCGCTCGGGGCCTTCGCCGCCGCCGAGGCGATGGGGGTCGGCGGCGACATCGCCGCGGCGGGCCTGGCGCGGGCGGCGCGGGTGCCGGGCCGGTTCGAGCCGGTCGACGAGGGCCAGGACTTCGGTGTCCTCGTCGATTACGCCCACACGCCCGACTCGCTGGAGAACGTGCTGCGAGCGGCGCGCCGGATCACTGCCGGCAGGGTGATCTCGGTCTTCGGCGCCGGCGGGGATCGCGACCGCGACAAGCGCCCGAAGATGGGGCAGGCGGGAGCGGAGCTCTCCGACCTCACCGTGATCACCTCGGACAACCCGCGCTCGGAGGAGCCGGAGGCGATCGTCGCCGAAGTCGCCGCTGGGGCCGAGGGCGCGAAGGAGCTGGAGGTCGTCGTCGACCGCCGCGAGGCAATCGCCCTGGCGCTGGGCCGCGCCCGGCCTGGCGACACCGTCGTCATCGCCGGCAAGGGCCACGAGCAGGGCCAGGAGTTCGAGGGCGGGCGAAAGATCCCCTTCGACGACCGCGAGGTGGCCCGCGAGGAGATCAGGAAACTGGGAACCCCGGCGTGAACCTCTCACCGGCGCAGATCGCCGCCGCGCTGGGGGCGGAGGTGGTGGCGGAGGGTCCGGCGGAGTCCCCGCGGCGGGCGACGATCAACTCGGCCGAGGCAGGTCCCGGCGACCTCTTCTTCGGCCTCCGCGGCGATCGTGTCGACGGCGGCAAATTCGCCGCCCACGCGATCGAGAACGGCGCCTGGGGCGCGGTCGTCTCCCCCGAGTGGCGGGTGGGGGTTGGTGGGCCGGGGGGGGGCGAAGGACGAACCCCCCCAGGGGGGCTAAAAAGTCCCAACGCCGCGCTTGGGTGTTCGTGGTCGACGACCCGCTCGCGGCTCTCCACACGCTGGCGCGCGAGTACCGGCGAGCGCTCGGGACCCGCGTCGTCGGCGTTACCGGCTCGGTCGGCAAGACCTCGGTCAAGGACATAGCCCGGGCGCTGCTGCCGGGCAAGGTCCACGCCAACCAGCAGAACTTCAACACCGAGATCGGGCTGCCGCTGACGATCCTCGAAGCACCGGCGGACACCGACCTCCTCGTGCTGGAGATGGCGATGCGGGGGAAAGGGCAAATCGCCGAACTGCGCCAGATCGCCGAGCCGGAAGTCGCGGTGATCACCAACGTCGGCCCGGTTCACGTCGAGCTGCTCGGCTCGGTCGAGGCGATCGCGGCGGCGAAGGCGGAGATCCTCGACGACCTGCCGCCGGGCGGGACCGCGGTGGCGCCGGCTCACGCGGGGGTGCTGGAGCCGCACCTGCGCAGCGTCGGCAGGCAGCTGCGGTTCGGCGCGGGGGGCGACGTCGAGGCGAGCGACGTCAAAGTCGCCGACGGGGTGACCGAGGCGACCGTCTGGACGCCGGTCGGCAGCCAGCGCTTCCACTTCCCCTTCACCGAGGCCCACAACCTCACCAACGCCCTGGCCGCGATCACGGCCAGCGTCGCCCTCGGAGCGGACCTCGCCGGAATGGCCGACCGCGCTGCGGACATAGGATTCAGCCGCTTCCGCGGGGAGCGAGTCGAGCTACCCGGCGGGATCGTCCTCGTGAACGACTGCTACAACGCCAACCCGGTGTCGATGCGCGCGGCGCTCGATCATCTCGCCACCCTCGGGGCCGAGCGCTCGGTCGCGGTGCTGGGCGAGATGGGCGAGCTCGGGCCCGACTCGCCGCGCTACCACCGCGAGGTCGGCGAGCACGCCCGCGCCGCCGGGGTCGACTTCGTGATCGGCGTCGGCCTCCCGGCCCGCGACTACGACCCCGACGAGCTGGTCGCCGATCCCGGCGAGGCCGCCGAGTTCCTGGCGGCACAGCTCGAGCCCGGCGACGCCGTCCTCGTCAAGGGCTCCCGCTCGGCCGGGCTGGAGACGGTCGCCGAGCAGCTGCCGGAGCTGATGGAGGCCGGCGATGGGTGAAGTCCTGATCGCCGGGATGGCGGCGATGCTGATCTGCATCTTCCTCGGCCCCAAATTCATCGAACTGCTGCGGGTCCGAGAGTTCGGGCAGCACATCCGTGAGGACGGGCCGCAGGAGCACCACACGAAGGCGGGGACGCCGACGATGGGCGGCCTGATCGTCTTCGCCTCGATCTGCGTCCCCTTCCTCGTCCTCTCCGACCGCGACGCCCAGAGCCTCGCCGTCTTCGGCGTCGCCATGGGCTGCGCCGCCCTCGGCTTCGCCGACGACTACATCAAGATCGTCAAACGCCGCTCGCTCGGCCTCGCCGGCCGCTGGAAGCTGGTCGGGCAGCTGATCCTCGCCTTCGGCCTCTGGTGGGTGGCCCGCCACGAGGTCGGGCTCGAGCCGACGCTCTACTTCCGGATCGGCGACGGCTCGCTCGACCTCGGCCCGGTCCTCTACTTCGTCCTCGTCTTCCTCGTCATCGCCGGCACCTCCAACGGCGTCAATCTCACCGACGGGCTCGACGGCCTCGCCGCGGGCTCCTGCGCGATCGTCCTCCTCGCCTACACGGCGATCTCCTTCGTCTCCAACGAGCAGCAGGATCTGGCCCTGCTCGCCGCCTGCCTGGTCGGCGCCTGCATCGGCTTCCTCTGGTTCAACGCCTTCCCGGCCTC
>JBQCHW010000328.1:0-2977 GCA_051954315.1 Solirubrobacterales bacterium | reverse complement strand
GAGATTCGCCACGGCATCGAGTCCCGAATATGCGTTTCCCGGTGCGAGCTTCCCCGCGACCTCGAGCAGGTCGATCCGGCGCTCGGTGCCGCAGATCAGCAGCTCGGCGAGCGCCGCGGCCTCCCGGGGAAGGCACAGCTTGGCGGCGAGTCCGTTCCCCCTGCCGGCAGGCACGAGCGCGAACGTCCCTGAGGAGCGGGCGACGGCGTCCGCGACGTCGCGCGCGATCCCGTCGCCTCCCACGGCGACCACGACATCGCCCCGGGCCGCTGCCGCCGAAGCCAGCCGGCCGCCGTCGGCCGCCGTCCGGGTGGTTTCGGTGCGCACAGTAGCGCCCGCCTCGTGGAGGATCTGTGCGATCGGCGCCCACGCCGCCGCTGCGCGGCCGCCGCCGGCCACCGGGTTCACGATCGCCTTTAACGACCGCCGGCCGGCGGATTGCTCCGCCGGCCGGTCGTCGAGAGGCATGCTCAGCGCGCGGTGCCGAGGAATTCCTGGATGCGGCCCACGCCTTCGGCGAGATCGTCGTCGCCCAAGGCGTACGAGAGGCGAACGAAGCCGCTCGGACCGAAGGCTTCGCCGGGCACGATCGCCACCTCGACCTTGTCGAGGATGAGGGCGGCCAGCTCGGCCGACGTCGCGGGGCGGATCCCGCCGATCTCCTTGCCGAGGAGTCCCCGCACATCCGCGTAGGCGTAAAAGGCGCCGTGGGGGGTGGGGCAGTCGACTCCCGCAATGGCGGAAAGGCCTCCGACCATGGCCTTGCGGCGCCGATCGAACGCGACCTTCATCTCCTCCACGGCATCGAGCGGACCCGAGACAGCCGCGAGGGCCGCCATCTGGGAGACATTCGAGACGTTGGACGTCGCGTGTGACTGCAGGTTCGTCGCCGCCTTGATCACGTCGGACGGGCCGATCATCCAGCCCACGCGCCAGCCGGTCATCGCGTAGGTCTTGGCGACGCCGTTGAGGATGACCACCTTGTCGCCGAGCGCGGGTGCGGCCGTCGCGATCGAGGTGAACGGAACTCCGTCGTAGGTGAGGTGCTCGTAGATCTCGTCGGTCACGACCCAGAGGCCCTTGGAGGCCGCCCATTCGCCGATCTCCTTGACCTGCTCGGGTTCGTAGACGGCGCCCGTCGGGTTCGACGGCGAGACGAAGAGCAAGATCTTGGTGCGCTCGGTCAGGGCGGCCTCGAGCTGCTCGACGGTCACGAGGTAGCCCTGCTCGGGGCCGGCGAAGACCTCGACGGGGACGCCCCCGGCGAGACGGATCGCCTCGGGATAGGTGGTCCAGTACGGCGTGGGGAGGATCACCTCGTCGCCCGGATCGAGGAGGGTAGCAAACGTGTTGTAGACCGCCTGCTTGCCGCCATTCGTCACCAGGACCTGCGAGGCCTGCGTCTCGTAGCCCGAGTCGCGGAGGGTCTTCTCGGCGATCGCCTGCTTCAGCTCGGGGAGGCCGCCGGCGGGGGAGTAGCGGTGGAACCTGGGCTGCCTGGCCGCCTCGATGGCAGCCTCGACAATGTAGTCGGGGGTCGGAAAGTCCGGTTCTCCCGCGCCGAAGCCGATGACCGGGCGCCCTGCAGCCTTGAGCGCCTTCGCCTTCGCGTCGACGGCCAGAGTGGCGGATTCGGCGATGGATCCGATGCGCTGGGAGACGCGGGCGGAGGTCATGGGGCTCTCCTGACTTTCGGTCGGCGGAATGCTGGCGAGGGGCGGGCTTGGCCCGCCCCTCCAACTCTAGGCGCTTGAGTCCCCGCTGGACGTGTCTGAGGGTCAGTTCGACGCAGGGCGCGAATATGCGTAAACTAGTCCATCGGTGTCAGTTGCCACTGAGTGCCCCGTGCCCAGCACCTCCTCGCGGAGGAACCGGGCCGGGATCCTTGATAGGCTGGGAACTCGGTGTTCTGACCGAAGGGTAGTGGCGCAATTGGTAGCGCAGCGGTCTCCAAAACCGCAGGTTGCAGGTTCGAGTCCTGTCTGCCCTGCGCACGGCATGTCCCGGCATTGCGGGGGCGAGTCAGCACGCGCACGACGGGTCCAGCGGAGAGTGGCCTGCGGCCATACAGGATGAGCGAGGATCAGGTGACCGAAACAACTGCGAGCAGCTCGCAGGGACGCCCGGCCAAGCAGGCGAAGAAGCTCGGCTTCTTCGGACGGCTCGCGCTCTTCTTCCGCCAGGTCATCGGTGAGCTGCGCAAGGTCGTCACGCCGACCCGGCAGGAGCTCCTGAACATGACGTTCGTGGTGCTGGCATTCGTGGTGGTCATGATGGTCGTCGTCTTCGTTCTCGACTTCCTCTTCGGGCTCGGCGTCGGCTGGGTCTTCGATGGGTCGTCGCAGGGCAAGTAAGGCCAGTCTCCGCAGACCGCGTCCGGACCGGGAAAGTCGGTCCGGCGGCGTGGTGTGCGGATTCGCATTTAAGTCGCAAGAGGAGAGCAGGAGACTAAGTGTCTGAGCACGAGACCGAGCGCGAGGCCCCGGCACCCGAGGCCGCCGTCTTCAGCGACGCTGCCCCGGTGCCCGCTGCGGTGCCCGACTCAGCGTCGGCTGCGTTCGATGAGGATTCCTCGTTCACCGAGGATTCCTCAGTCGAGGACTCCTCCGCGACGGAGGAAGTGGCCGAGGACGAGTTCGCGGGCGAGGAGGAGCTCGCCGCGGACGAGGAGCTTGCCTCCGAGGAAGAGCCCGCGGACGGTGAGGCTCCTGCGGAAGCGCCGGTGGACCCTGCCGAAGCAGCCGCGAAGGCCGCAGAGGACTTCAAGGCCAAGCTCCGCCGCCAGCCGGGCGACTGGTTCGTGATCCACTCGTACGCAGGCTACGAGAACCGCGTGAAGGCGAACCTCGAGACCCGTGTCCAGACGCTGGACATGGAAGACTTCATCTACGAGATCCAGGTCCCGATGGAAGAAGTCGTCGAGATCAAGAACGCGCAGCGCAAGATCGTCAAGCGCGTCCGGATCCCCGGCTACGTC
>JBQCHW010000327.1:0-3423 GCA_051954315.1 Solirubrobacterales bacterium | reverse complement strand
GATCGTCCCCGGCCGGTCGGGATCGGCAAGCGCCGGCTCGATCCCGGCGGCCTCGATCGCGGCGAGGCCCTCCTCGCGCCGACTGGTCCCACGCACCGCCCAGCCCTCGGCCAGCAGCCGCTCCCCCAGCTCCCGGCCGCGACAGCCGCAGCCGACGATCAGCGCTCTTGCCATGCCGGGACTCTACGAGGGCTCGAACGGCCCGCGCCCGCGCAGGCGGACGCGCTCGTCCTCGTCGACCCCCCGGTGCAGCTCCTCCTCGGTCATCTCGGGGGCGCCGCGGCGGCGACGCATCTCGTTCTGCGCCTCCAGCATCTGGCGGACGTCGTCGATCTCGTTCTGCACCTCGACTTCGGGCGAGCGGGTCGGGTACCAGTCGACAAGGCTCGCCGAGCTGCCCGGGTAGAAGTGGCCGACGACCAGGAGGACGCCAACCATGAAGATGACGATGCCTACAGTCCCCAGTAAGTAGAGCACTCCAGAAGGATACGGTTCGAATCGATGCCTGAGGCCTACATAGTCGAAGCCCTGCGGACCCCGATGGGCGCCTACCGCGGCGCCCTGTCGACCCTCCGCCCCGACGACCTGGCCGCCCACGTGATCCGCGCGGCCGTCGATCGCAGCGGCGTCGACCCCGAGAAAGTTGTGGATGTCTATTTCGGCGCCGCGAACCAGTCCGGCGAGGACAACCGCGACGTCGCCCGGATGGCGGCCCTGCTCGCCGGCCTGCCCCAGAGCGTCCCCGGCGCCACCGTCAATCGCCTCTGCGCCTCCGGCCTCGAGGCGGTCAACAACGCGGCCCGGGCGATCAAGGTGGGCGAGGGCGACTTCTACCTGGCCGGCGGAGTCGAGTCGATGAGCCGGGCGCCGTGGGTGATCGAGAAGCCCGAGCGCGGGCTCCCCCGCGGCCCGCAGACGATGCACGACACCACGCTCGGCTGGCGGATGATCAACCCGCGGATGGCCGAGCTCGGCGTCTCCACCGAGTCGATGGGCGAGACCGGCGAGAACGTGGCCGAGCGCTATGGGATCAGCCGCGAGGACCAGGACGCCTTCGCCCTGCGCAGCCACCAGGGGGCGGTCGCCGCCCGCGACGGCGGCAGGTTCGACGAGGAGATCGTCGCCGTCGAGGCCCGCCGGGGGCGGGAGACCGTCACCGTCGATGCCGACGAGGGACCCCGCTCCGATACCTCGATGGAGCGGCTGGCGAAGCTGCGCCCCGCCTTCCGCGAGGGCGGAACCGTCACCGCCGGCAACGCCTCCAGCCTCAACGACGGCGCCGCCTGCCTCCTGCTCGCTTCCGAGAAGGGCGTCGAAGAGCTCGGCGCCGAGCCGCTGACCCGGGTCGTCACCACCGGCGTCGCCGGCGTCGACCCGGCGGTCATGGGCGTCGGTCCGCTGAAGGCGGTCCCCAACGCGCTCCGCAACGCCGGCCTCTCGCTCGACCAGATCGACCTCGTCGAGATCAACGAGGCCTTCGCCTCCCAGGTCCTCGCCTGCGCCCGCGAGCTCGGGATCGACGAGGAGCGGCTCAACGTCAACGGCGGCGCGATCGCCCTCGGCCACCCCCTCGGCTGCTCCGGCGCCCGCCTCGCCGGCACTCTCAGCCGCGAGCTGCGCCGCCGCGACGGCAAATACGGGATCGCCACCCTCTGCGTCGGCGTCGGTCAGGGCCTGGCCACGATCTTCGAAGCCGTCTAGACGTCCAAGCGGCTCTTCTGACCGCTCAGGACCAATAGGCTGCAGGGGTGAAAGCTTGGGGAGACCTCCGCGGACGCGTTTTCTCGCTCGCCCTCGCCTGCGTCGCCCTCGCGGCGCTTGCGCTTCCTGCCGCCGCCAGCGCTGAATCAACTGCCCAGGCCTCGATCGTCGGCGGCCGTGCCGGCTCGATCGCCGAGTTCCCCTTCCTCTCCTTCATCGAAGCTCGCGAAGGGAAATCCGGCTTCGCCTGCACCGGCACCGTCGTCGCGCCGCGGGTCGTCCTCACCGCCGCCCACTGCGCCGACGACCTCGACCACGGCGGCCTCACCCCGGCCAAGAACTACGCCCTGGCCACCGGCGTCACCGGCCCCGGAGAAGCGAAACCGGAGAACGTCTTCCGGGTCACCGAAGTCCACGTCTTCCCCGGCTTCGACCCCGGCACGCTCCACGGCGACGCGGCGATCCTGATCCTCGACCGCCCCACCCCGGCCCCGGCGCTCTCGCTTGCGGGGGCCGGCGATGCCGCCCTCTACGAAGGCGGGGCGACCGTGCAGGTGGCCGGCTGGGGACTGACCAAGGCCACCGCCAAAGAAGGCCCCAGCGGCCTGCGCACGACGACGATGGTGGTGCAGTCGCCGGCGGCCTGCAAGGCGATGACCCACGGCTACTACAGCCCCTTCTCGCCCGCCGCCCAGATGTGCACGCTCGACGTCCCGAGCAAGAAGAGCGGCGGCTGCTTCGGCGACAGCGGCGGCCCGACGATCGGGCAGCGCCCCGACGGCAGCCTGGTCGAGCTGGGGATCGTCAGCACCGGCGGCAACTTCTGCAGCACCAAGCGCCCCAACGTGATGACCCGGGTCGACCTCGTCTCCACCTGGGTCGGCGAATGGATCGCGGCGACCGAAAGCGGCGGCCCGCGGCCGATTTTCGACCCGAAGACGCCCTTCCCGCTGATGACCAAGCCGGTCGCCGAAGTCTTCGCTGTCAGCACCCTGCGCGACGGCTTCGGGCCGCGCTTCGAGCGGGCGAAGCGGATCGCCGGCAGCTGCCGCCGCGTCAGCCGCAGTCGCTTCAAGTGCGAAATCGCCTGGATCGCCGGCCGCTTCGTCTACGGCGGCGTCGTCTCCCCCTTCTACGTCCGCCGCGACAGCGCCGTCGTCTGGGACAGCCACTTCCAGATCCGCTGGGGCACCGTGAAGTGCCTGCGCGCCAACGGCAAGCGCTGCCCGATCCAGAGCAAACGCGGCTAACGACCGCGGCGGCCAACAGGTAGCCTCGGCGACGTGAGCGAGGGGTTCGCAGAGCTGGCCAGCGTCGACGGGGAGATCACCCCGACCGCAGCGGCGACGATCGGCCTCAAGGACGACGGGCTCTACCGCGGCGACGGCGCCTTCGAGGTGATCCGGCTCTACGCCGGCAAGCCGTTCGCCCTGGTCGACCACCTCGACCGGCTGGGCCGCTCGGCGGCCGTGATCGAGCTCGAGTTCGACCGCGCCGCCCTGGAGCGGGAGATCGAGGCGCTGCTCGGCGAGGCCGGCCCGGTCGAAGGCCAGATGCGGCTAATCGTCACCCGCGGCGGCCGCCGCATCGCCGCCACCGAGCCGATCCCGCCCCACCCCGAGGCGGTCCGCCTGCAGACCGTCACCTACTGCCCGACGGTGATCCTCAACGGCGTCAAGTCGCTCTCCTACGCGGCCAACATGCAGGCGACCCGGATCGCCA
>JBQCHW010000326.1:0-6604 GCA_051954315.1 Solirubrobacterales bacterium | reverse complement strand
GGCAGGACCTGACCAGCTTCGAACTCGAATAGTCACTTCGCGGTTGGATTGCAGGCGTGCTCCGCGGGTATCCGTGCGATATGCGCGATGACACCTACCGCGATTCCTCCCCCGCCAGCCTCTACGCCGGCCTGATCGGAGCCGTGCTCCTGGTTGCCGGGATCATCGGCTTCTTCTACAGCGCCTCGTTCGGCAGCCCGGGCAACACGGACTCGGTCCTCGGCATCCTCGAAGTCAACGCCTGGCACAACCTCGTCCACATCCTCAGCGGGGTCCTCGGCCTGGCGGCCTTCGCCTCCGGCCCGCGCGCCTCGCGGACCTACGCCCTCGTCTTCGGCGTCGTCTACCTGGTCGTCGCGATCTGGGGCTTCATCCTCGGCGCCCACGAGTCGATCCTCGGCTTCCTGCCGGTCAACACCGAGGACAGCGTCCTCCACCTGATCCTCGGCGTCCTCGGCCTCGGCGCCTACGCGGCAAGCGACCCCGAGGCGGAAGCGCGGACCCGCGCCCGAACCGCTACCTGACGTCTTGGCCGCTCTCGGGCGGGATCTCGAAGAGCGTCTGCACGCTCCGGACTTCGATTCCTTCGTCGCCGGAGCCGCGCAGGCGCTCTTTTGCGCGTTCGATCGCCTCCAGGCTCGCCCGCAAGGCCGCTTCGTGGATGCGCGAGAGCTCCAGCCAGCCCTCTTCGTCGACCCGCCCCGGGACGTGGGCGAGGAAGCGCTCGGGCCGGCGGTCGAACAAGCCCGCCCGCACTGACTGGGTGACCTCCTCGAGGACGATGTAGGCGATGTGGGCGGAGATCTTTTCCCGGTCGGGCACTGAGAGCGCCTCCCACTCGGCGGTCTCGATCAACGGTAGGACCGGTTGGTAGAAGCGCTGGGCCTCCTCGCCGCTGCCCCGCTCCTCGACCAGCTCGGCGAGTCCCGTCCCTTCGAGCTCCTCGAGCTGCCGCTCGACCTCGGCTGTGGGCGCTTCGAGTTCGCGCGAGATCGCCTCCAGGCTCGTCGGCCCCCCCAAGCGCGCGAGCACGGAGAGGACTTTCGCGCGCTCCCGGGTGGAGTCGTCGAGGATGGAGGAGGCGGCACGGGAGCGACCGTCGCCGTTGGCGGCTTCGGCCGCCTGCTCGGGCCCGATGAACGGCGCCAGGGCGAGGTAGGTGCAGAGGGGGGCCAAGGCGGGAAGGCCGGCGGCGCCGATCCCGCGGACCTGTCCATGGGCTAGGGAGTAGATGCCGCCGAAGATCGCCTCGGTCGCGACCGACGGCACCTGCGGGAAGCGCTGCTGGGCCTCTTCGAGCAGTGCGGTGACGGGATGCAGCGCGCTTTCGCGCTGGCGCAGCGCTTCCGGGCCGGCGGCGTAGACCTCGACCACGATCAGGTGGGCAAGGGCCGGGCGCGAGGCGAGGAAGTTGAACAGCGCCCCGAAGGCGGCGCGCATCGCGCTGGGCCAGTCGGGGTTGCGGCGGAAGGCGGGGAGGACCGCGGCTGAGATCTGCGCCCCGGCGCTGTCGATCGCCGCCCGCAAGGCGTCCTGCTTGCCGTCGAAGTTGGCGTAGAAGGTGGTCGGCGACATCGAAGCCCGCTTCACCACCTGGTCGATCGTGGTGTTGGCGTAACCGCGCTCGGCGACGACGACGGCGAAGGCCCGCAGCGCCCGCTCGCCGTGGTCGTGGCCGGCGATTGCTTCCGGTGCGGGGGAGGGAGGACGGGTGGCGAGGCGCAGCGGGGTCGGCGGCGCCTCATAGGAGAGCAGGAACTCCATCAGCGCCGGTCCCAGCTCGACCAGTTCGCCCTCACGCCCCTCGCGCAGGCGGGTCCGCACGACCTCGAGCGCGGCTCCGACCAGGGCGCTGATCATCTCGGGCGGCATCCCGGCGCGCAGGGGCGACTCCGCCGCCCCTGCCCGCAGGCGTCGTTCGATCGTGACCAGCGTTTCCTCGAGCGGTTGCGTCGCCTTCTCGCCGGCGGCGTAGGCCTCGATCAGGCAGAGGCGGGCGGCGGCGGGCTGCGAGGTGACCAGTTCGGTCAGCGCTCGAAAGCGGTGGCGGGCGCGGTCATCCCCCTGCCCTGGGATCTCCTCGGTAACCGAGATCGATTTCGAGACCAGCTCCTTCACCACCGCCCGGAAGCACGCCTCCTTGTCGGGGAAGAGGTCGTAAAAGCTGCGCCTGGAGACCCCGGAGAGCTTGATCAGGTCGGTGACGCGGGTGGCGACGTAGCCACGGGTGGCGACGCTGGCGACCATGGCGCCGAAGAGGCGCTCGCGCTGGTTGCGGGCGACGTCGCTTGCAGGGGTCCCCGGGCCGGGCGGAAGCATCCGGCTTCGGAGCGACTCGGAGGCTCCCCACGGAGTGTCGACCATCTCACCTCTGAGCCTAGAGGTCTTTTGTCCGGGTGCTCGCCTTAGCATGGAGTCGATGGCCACCGGTGAATTTGTCGAGATCAGGCGCGAGGAGGCGAGCGGGTTCCGCTTCGCGTCCTGGGCAGCGCTGCGGCCCTACGCCCTCGGCCTCTACTTCGTCGCCCTGATCGTCTGGATCGCCAACTACGGCGTCCCGGTTCAGCGCGAGCTGGTGATCCTCTGGACCTGCGGGGCGCTCGCCTGCGCCTCGATCGGGCGGCCGGGGCGGGAAATCGTCCAGCTGGTCGTCGACTGGCTGCCGATCGTCGCCGTGCTCTGGGCCTACGACCTGACGCGGGGGGCGGCGGACACCTTCGGGATCGGCGTCCACTACCACCCGATGATCGACTTCGACCAGGCGATCTTCGGCGAAGTGCCGACGGTCTGGCTGCAGCAGCACCTCCACGACCCCGGGGTCGTGCAGCCCTGGGACGTCTTCTTCACCCTCGTCTACACCTCGTACTTCATCGCCCCCTTCGTCCTCGCCGGCTGGCTTTGGGCGCGTGACCGCCCAGACTTCCAGCGCTTCACCCGGCGGCTGGTGACGCTCTCGCTGGCCGGGCTCGCCACCTACGTCTGCTTCCCGGCGGCGCCGCCGTGGATGGCGGGGCAAATGGGGCTGATCGGCGAAGTCCACCGGACCACGTCGGAGGGCTGGAAAGTCCTCGGCGTCGGCACCGCCTCGCTCTTCTCGAAGGGGCAGGGGACGGCCAACCTCGTCGCCGCCGTGCCCTCGCTGCACTCGGCGATCGTCACCCTGGTCGCGCTCTTCCTCTGGGGGCGGGTGAAGCGCAAGCGGCTGCGGCCGCTCTTGCTGCTCTATCCGGCGGCGATGGCGGTGACTCTGATGGCGACCGGCGAGCACTACTTTTTCGACGTCGCCCTCGGCTGGGTCTACGCCGGCGTCGTCATGGGCGCCTGGACGGTCTGGGAGCGGCGCCGCGAAGGATTAAGAGTGCCCGCCGAGGCGGAGGCGCCGGCTTAGCTTCTGCGGCGCCGGCTGCCCGGCGTCGCGCAGTTGGACCTTGACCGCGAGGGCGCGGGCGCCGATGCGGCGCTTGGCGGCGACGAGCTTGCGGCCGGCCTTGGTCAGGCGCAGCGAGAGCTTCCGGGTCTTCCCGTTCGCGATCGAGTAGGTGCCGCCGGCGAGCTTGCGCTTGCGCAGCGCCAGCCGCACCTGGCCGCCGCAGTCGCCGCCGCGGCAACGAAGGCGGAGGGTGGCGGCGCCGCGGGCGGCGATCAGCTTGCCGACCAGGAACGCGACCCCCGGCTTGGCGGGGGCGGCGATCGGTGCCGCGGTCGCGCCACTGCCGCCGCCGCGGGGCGGCCCGACCGTCGGGTCGCTCGGGACCCCGACGAGGCCGCCGAGCGAGCCGGGCTGCTCGAGCACCGGCAGGCGCAGGCGCAGGTTGGAGACGGTGATCGGGGCCTGCAGGTTCGAGGGCCGCGCGTAGGGGGCGTCGGAGGGGAGGAGCTCGAGCTTCGCGGTATCGCCGCCGGCGAAGCGGTAGCCCTGCGGGTGCAGCTGGAAGACGACCCCGCTGCCGCCGTTGCCCGGGCGCAGCAGGCCGCGGGCGACCAGGCGCTCTTCGCCGTTCGGAAGGACGTCGAGCAGGCGCGCCGCCAGCTCGGAGTCGACGTTGGTGGTGGCGATGTCGGCGACGATCGTCGGCGAGCCGAGCAGGGTGAAGCCGGGCGCGGGGACCGGCAGACGGTAGTTGGCGACGCCGGCCTGGTCGGCTCCCGGGGCGGTCGCGCAGGAGCCGCCGCCGGCGATCGGGTCGAAGGCTTTGCCGATTTCGGGGTTGCCCGCTCCCGGCACGATCGTCTGCGCGGGAACCCCGTCGAGCTGGACCTCGCCGGGCGAGAGTTCCTGCCAGTCGTCGGCCCGGTAGGGGCCTTCGGAGGGGGCATCCGCGGGGCAGGTGGTGGTCAGCGCTTCGGCGCTCGAGCTGGGAGCCGCGCCGACGCCCTTCAGGTAGTGATCGAACCAGGCGTTCTCGCGCTGGAGGAAGAGTTCCGCGTCAGCCGCCTTGTTCTGGCTGCGGGCGTGGCCGTCGTCCATCAGGAAGAGCGAGATCGGGTCGCCGGGGTACTGGGCGCGGGTGCGGTTGTAGAAGCGGACCGCCTCGTCGACCGGGAAGAGGTCGTCGTTCCAGCCGTTCTGGATCAGCAGCGGCGCCGGCGGCTGGCTGTGGTCGATGTAGTAGGAGGAGTGGTAGGTGGTGATCTGGTCGAGGATTTCCTGCGCCTGCGGCTTCGCCTCGTAGGGCTCGCCGCTGTTGATCAGCGAGTACCAGCTGACCAGGTCCGCTTCGGGGTTGGAGCCGGGCGGGGCGTAGTTGCTCATCGCCAGGCCGGTGCCGAAGAGGCCGGTGACATAGGAGGCCTTCTCGATCCCGATCCGGGCGCTGCCGTTCGGGCCTTTGTAGGGGGAGTCGGTTGCGAAGTCGAGGGTGCTGCCGTTCGGCATCAGCGAGTAGGCGAGGTCGGTCCAGGGCCACTGCGGCACCGCCGCGGCCAGTTCCATTTCCCTGCCGCCGGGGCTTTCCCAGGGGACGAGGGTGCCGTCTTCGAGCATCGTGCGGTTGCGCAGGGTCGCCAGCGCCATCGACATGCCGCCGCCGTAGGAGACGCCGGTGGCGCCGATCTTCTTCGGCTCGGCGACGCCTTCGTCGGCCAGCACCGAGATCAGGTACTGGGCGTCGCGGACTTCGTAGCGATCGTCCATCAGGTGGTTGTAGCCCTCTTTGCACGCGGTGGCGGCTTTGAGGAGGCGATCGGGGTCGGTACCGCCGCAGGAGTTCCCCCAGCCGCGGTCGCTCATGCTGAAGACCGCGTAGCCATCTTCGGCCCACTGCTGCACCCGCGCATCCTCGAGCCCGATCTTTTTCCCGCCCCAGCCGTGGAAGAGCCCGATCACCGGCCAGGGCCCGTCGTCGCCGCTGCCCGGCTGCGGCGGCAGCACCACATTGAGGTCGATCTTGGTGACCCCGTCCCAAGTAGTCGTCGCCCCGCTGCAGAGCCGCACGTCCCCGTTCGAGTCCTGTTTCGCGCAGGCGACGTCGCCGCCGTAGAGCGTCGGGAAATCCGCCCGAGCCCCCGGCGCCAGCGTCAGCGCGAACAGCAACGCCGACGCGATTGCGATCGCCATCTTCCTCACGCAGAGAAGTTACCCAGAAGTTAGTAAGCCAATCTTCGCCGGGCGCTTAGAAGGCAGCTATTCGTGCAACCGGCGGTGCGCGATCTCATAGACAGTCGGCGCGTTCGACCCAGTCGGATGATGGCGGACGCCGAAGGCGAGGTATTCGAGTCGTGGTGCATCGTTGGCAACTGCGAACCGAAAGACCATCCCGAAGCGCCCCACGGGCGGGGGGATGTAGAGCTTGAGGCATTGGGGAAGGATCGTGCCGTCGCGTCCTTCGGGGTCGCAGGGCCTCAAGTCGGACAGGGGAACTCCGTTTGCCTCGTAGTCGCGTTTGGCGATCTCGGCGGCGCTCCGGCCAGCCTCGGTCGCTCGTCCCACGTCCTCGCGGAAGGTGTCAGCATCGAAGCGAGCCGGGAACCGCAGCTTGTCGGTCAATGGCTACCCCTCGCCGTCGGGGGGGAGCATGTCGCCGCCATGCTCCTGCATGAAGCTCTCCCACTCCTCAGCAGTGGCATTCCGGGCGCCGGAGCGCTCCTTGATGGCCTTCCATGAGGTGTCGGGCATGAGGGTGAGCGACCCGTCGGGGCGCTCCTCGGTGATGACGTAATCGCCAGCTCGATCACCGCTGAGCCGTACGTGGGCGTGCAGCTCCATGGGGTGGAGGATGCCATACGCGCCTAATATACGAGCGGGTTTAGTTGACGCTGCAGGCACGATTTTGGTGCCGTTCACCACACCCGCGCTTAGGACAGCTGCCTGGAGAAGCTCTCCTCGAGCGCCTCCTTACCCTCTTCGCCGGGCACGGTTTTGTCGAGGCGGGCCCAGGAGTGGCGTTTGTCGATGTGGAGGCTGGCGACCTGGTTGTCGAAGTAGGGACCGTCGAGGGTGCGCCAGCGGATGCCAGGGTCGGGGGCGCCGGAGGCTTTGGCGAGCAGGTTGGCGAGGGCGATGAAGGGTTTGCGGAAGGCGGCGCGGACGACGCGGCGCTCGTTTTCGTCGAGCGGGTTGCGGTAGGGGGAGCAGACCGCCTGGTAGATCGGGGTGCGCTCGCCG
>JBQCHW010000325.1:0-5342 GCA_051954315.1 Solirubrobacterales bacterium | reverse complement strand
CCCGTACTTCGAGGCGAGCTCGTTCTGGGCCGTTTTGACTTCATTCGGTTCCAGTTCGTGCGACTGGATCTGGAAGACGTTGTCGCCGAGGTTCGGGTTGGAGGCTTTCTGGACCTCCGCGCCGCTGATCCCGGCCGAGCTGAGCGCTTCCCGCACGCCTTCCTCGTTGGTCGACTGCTGCAGCGCCACCGTCATCCGGGTCCCCGACTCGAAGTCGATTCCGAAGTTGAGCTGCTTGGTGGCGAGGGCGAAGCCGCCGATCAGGAGGATCACCCCCGACAGCGAGAAGAACCAGCGGCTCGCGCCCATGAAGTCGAAGTGCCAGCGTTTGCCCGGGCCGGAGGCGCCCAGTACGCTCGGGGAGCGCAGGATCTTCGACCGGCTCATGCTGCCGAGCAGCGCCTGGGTGAAGACGACCGCCGTCAGCAGCGAGACGATCGTGCCGACCCCGAGGGTGAAGGCGAAACCCTTGACCCCGGCGGTCGCCAGCACGAAGAGGATGAAAGCGGTCAGCAAGGTGACGACGTTGGCGTCGACGATCGTGCTGATCCCGCGTTTGTAGCCAGCGCTGATCGCGCTCGCCATCGAGCGCCCAGCCCGCACCTCCTCCTTTATTCGCTCGAAGATGACGATGTTGGAGTCGGCGGCGACGCCGATCGTCAGCACCAGGCCCGCGATCCCCGGCAGGGTCAGGGTGATCGGGATCAGTTTGATCAGGGCGAAGAAGATCACCCCGTAGGCACCGAGCGCGATCGAGGCGATCAGGCCGAGGAAGCGGTAGTAGAGGAGCAGGAAGATGATGACGAGGCTGAGGCCGATGATTCCGGCCTTGATGCCTTCGTGGAGCGCCTGGCTGCCGAGGGTCGCCGAGACCTGGGTCTCGGAGATCAGCTTCAGGTTGATCGGCAGGGCGCCGATCTGCAGGGTCGTCGCCAGGTCCTGGGCGTCCTGGACGCTGCTGAAGCCGCCGGAGATCTGAGCGCCGGTGCGGCCGTCGATCCCGTCGGGGTTTTCGGCGAAGTTGATGATCGGCCGGGTCTTGACTTCGTTGTCGAGGACGACTGCGAAGTGCCCGGAGAGGAAGCCGGCTTCTTCGGCTGAGACCGGGCCGATCGCCGAAGCCTGGCCGCGCTGGGCGATCCGGCGGGTGACTTCCTGGAAGGCCTCGCGGCCGCCGCCGGTGAATTCGAAGGTGACGATCGGTTCGTTGTTCGGGCCGTAGGACTGTTCGGGGTTGGTGATGTCCTGGCCGCTGAGCGCCGGTTTGTCCTTCAGCGCGAACCAGCCCGGATCGGCGGTTTCGTCGAGCTTGCCTTCTTCGTCGGTGGGATATTCGGAGACCAGGACCGTCCCGGCGGGCACTTCGACGACGATCCCGTCCTTCGGCCGCTTCTTTCCCGTCGGGCTGACGTAGAGGTCCTTTTTCGCCAGCTCCGGCCCGGCGATCAGGTCGTGCGGCTCTTCCTTCTCGAACAGGTAGTAGCGCGGTTTCGCGACCGAGCATTCGTCGCAGTTTTCGACCGGCTTCTGTTCGGCGGCGAGCTGGGCGGCGTCGTAGGCGGTCGGGTAGGCGCCCGCGTAGATCAGCTGTTTGTTGTCTTTGCTGGTGACGTTGCGGCCGGCTTCTTCCCAGCGTTTTTCGGAGGCTTTGCGGGGCCCTTCCGGGGGTTCGCGACCGGGCGAGCCGCCGATCGCCTTCTCCGGGCCGATCAGGTTCGGCTCCCAGTCGTAGTAGTAGAGCTGGGCGGTGCTGCCGACCTGTTCGGCGGCGCGGTTGGCGTCGGTGACGCCCGGCAGGCTGACCGTGATCTCGTCGGTGCCGAGGCGGGCGACTTCGGGCTCGGAGACGCCGAGCTTGTTGATCCGCTGTTCGATGATCGAGATCGAGTCTTCGATGTCTTCGCCGGTCACTTCCGATTCGGCTTGGGTGGCCTGGCCCTGATAGACGAGCTCGAGGCCACCCTGGAGGTCGAGGCCGAGCTTGGTCTCCTTTGCCGCAATCACCAGACCCGAGACGGCCACCAGCCCGATCACGAACAGGAGGACGAAGATGTGGCCGCGCCGGGTTCCCATCGCGCTACCCCTCCGGCGTCAGAACGAGCAGCAGGCCGCCGTCGTCGTCGTAGGCCGGGAAGACGTCGGCGACCGCGCGCGCCGGCAGGTCGCCCTCCGCATTCACCGCGACCCGCTTGCCGAGCGAGCGCACGCCCCACTCCAGCGAGGTCTCGATCGGGTCGGTTGTCCCGTCTTTGTCGGTGTCGGCGGAATCTCCACCGTCGCCGGAGTCGATCCAGTCGAGTCCGAGCACCTCGCGCACCGGCCGACCGATCACGTCCTCGTCGGTCAGACCGGTCAGCTCGAAGCTGCCTTTGCCGGCGTCGATCACGCGTTCCTGCTTGTCACAGACGAAAAAGGCGGCATTAGGAGCCGGATAATAATCGTCGAGTAATTCGAATACGAACCCGAAGCCGCATTTCGAGCAGCCCTTGGGACGGGTGCTGAACCCCGCGGTCCGCTCCCCGCTCACCTCCCGGTGTCCGCAATTCGGACAGATGAAAAACGGCATAGGCGACAGGCTAGATGATCGGGTGCCGATCCGGATTCGCGTCTCAGAAGAGGCTGGCGGCGCCTTCTGGGACGGCGATGCCGAGGTGGTCGTAGGCACGCTGGGTGAGCACCCGGCCGCGCGGAGTCCGCTTCAGCAATCCCTGCTGGAGGAGATATGGCTCGAACACGTCCTCGATCGTGTCCTGCTCCTCGCCGATCGCGATCGCCAGGGTCGAGAGGCCGACCGGGCCGCCGCCGAACTTGGTCGCGACGGTCTCCAGCAGGGCGCGGTCGCTGCGGTCGAGGCCGGCCTCGTCGACCTCGAGCATCTCCAGCGCCGCCGCCGCAACCTCGGCTTCGATCTGGCCGCTGCCCTTGACCTGGGCGAAGTCACGAACCCGCTTCAGCAAGCGGTTTGCGACCCGCGGCGTACCCCGCGAACGGGCGGCGATCGTCGCCGCCCCGCCGGCATCGACGTCGACGCCGAGGATCCCCGCCGAGCGCTCGACGATCAGCGCCAGGTGCTCGGGCTCGTAGTACTCGAGCCGGTGGGAGACGCCGAAGCGGTCGCGCAGGGGCGTGGTCAGGAGGCCGGCGCGGGTGGTGGCTCCGACCAGGGTGAAGTCCGGCAGCGGCAGCGTCACGGTCCGGGCCCCCGCCCCCTGACCGAGGACGACCGGCAGCTCGCCGTCCTCCATCGCGGGATAGAGCGTCTCCTCAACCGCGCGGCCGAGGCGGTGGATCTCGTCGATGAAGAAGACGCTGCCGGGCTCCAGCGCGGTGAGGAAGGAGGCGACGTCGGCCTTGCGCTCCAGCGCCGGCCCCGCGGTCTGCACCATCGGCACCCCGAGCTCGGCGGCGACGATGTGGGCAAGCGAGGTCTTGCCGAGCCCCGGCGGGCCGGCAAGGAGGACGTGGTCGAGCGGCTCGCCTCGCTTCTGAGCCGCCTCGATGAAGATCGCCAGCTGCTCGGTCACCTGCCGCTGGTTGACGAAGTCGGCGAGGGTCGGCGGCCGCAGCGAGCGGTCGAGCTCCTCGTCCGGCGCCTCCGCGCGCGCGTCGTGGACTTTCACCTCGGCGTCAACCGGCACCGGATCGCCGTCGAGGCCAGGGGTGCGGATGCGGCTGCCGCCGATGTCGGGCGGCCCGCTCATGCGGCGTTCCTCGAGGCTCCGGCTTTGCGCAGCGCCGCGGCGACCAGCTCCTCCGCCTCCGAGCCCTCGACCCCGTCGAGCAGCTGCTCGGCCTCGAGCGGCGCGTAGCCGAGGTTGACGAGGCCGTCGCGGGCCAGCGTGCGGGCGCTGCCCTCCTCGCCGGCGATCACGGCGACCTCTTCCTCCAGCGCTCCGGCGACCTTCTCGCGCAGCTCGACGATGATCCGCTCCGCCGTGCGTTTGCCGATCCCGGGCACCGCCTGGAAGCGTTTGGCGTCGCCGGCGGCGATCGCCCGCAGCAGGTCCCGGGTGCTGCCGCCGGAGAGGGTCGCGATCGCGACTTTCGGGCCGACGCCGCTGACCGTGGTCAAGAGCCGGAAGAGGTCGCGCTCCTCCTCGGAGGAGAAGCCGTAGAGCGAGAGCGAATCCTCGCGGGCGACCAGCTCGGCGTGGAGGAAGGCGTCGTTCCCCGCCGCCGGCACCGCCTTCAGCGTCTCCGAGGAGACCGCGAGCCGGTAGCCGACGCCGCCGGCGTCGATGACGACGTGGTCGGGGCGGCGCACCATCACCTCGCCGCGGACAGCGGCGATCATCCGGCGACCCGCTCCCCGACTGAGGCGGAAGCTTCCCGGGCAATGGTGATCGCCTCGCGGCGGCCGCTGGTGCCGCCGTGGCAGATCGCCACAGCGAGGGCGTCGGCGGCGTGGTCGGGAGAGGGTGGCTCGGGCAGCCCCAGCAGGGTCCCGACCATCTTCTGCACCTGGCGCTTGCCGGCGCCGCCGGAGCCGCAGACGGCCATCTTGATCGCCTGCGGCGTGTAGGAGAAGCAGCCGACGCCGTGTTCGGCCGCGGCCAGCATCGCCACCCCGCTCGCCCGGCCGACGGCCATCGCCGAGTTGACGTTCTTGCCGAAGTAGACCTCCTCCAGCGCCATCGCCTTCGGCTCGTGCCAGGCGATCAACTCGCGCAGGGCGCTGTGGATGCGGGCCAGTCGCCGCTCCATCGGCAGATCCGGGGTCGTCTCGACGACGCCGCCGTCGAGCGCGACCATGTGGCTGCCCTCGACGCGGACGATGCCGAAGCCGAGATTTGCCGCACCAGGATCGATTCCCATCACTACCTGCACGGGTAGTGATTCTGTGGAGTGAGTCGGATGCCTTCCCGAGGCCCGATTCAGGCTGCGAGCTGCTCGAGGACCTCGGCCGGGATGTCGAAGTTGGCGAAGACTTCGTCGACGTCGTCCTGCTCATCGAGGGCGTCGAGCAGTTTCAGCACCCGTTCGGCGTCGTGGCCTTTGACTTCGACGCTGCTTTTCGGTTCGATCGCCAGGCCCGCCGATTCGATCTCGATCCCTTCGCCTTCCAGCGATTCCCTGACCGCGGTGAGGTTGGCCGGATCGCAGATCACCCGCAGTTTCTCCTCCTCGACCTGCACGTCCTCGGCGCCGGCGTCGATCGCCCCGATCAGGTCGTCCTCGCCGTAGCGGCTGCCGTCGACGACGATCGATCCTTTGCGCTCGAAGATCCAGGCGACCGAGCCAGGCTCGCCGAGGTTGCCGCCGTGCTTGGACAAGGCGTGACGGACGTCGGCGCCGGTGCGGTTGCGGTTGTCGGTCACCGCCTCAATGAGCAGCGCGACACC
>JBQCHW010000324.1:0-17248 GCA_051954315.1 Solirubrobacterales bacterium | reverse complement strand
CCCCGTCGTCGCGGCAGGCGACGACGAAGCGGCGGAAGAGGGCGGCCTCGGAATCGCGGTGGACCAGCGTCTCGGCGTGCCACTGGACGCCGATCAGGAAGCGCCGCCGCGGGTCCTCGATCGCCTCGATCGTGCCGTCGGGAGCCCGCGCCGTCACTTCCAATCCCTCGCCCAGCCGGTCGATCGCCTGGTGGTGGAAGGAGTTGACGTCGAGCGCGTCGGCGACCCGCAGCTCCTGGTATCCGAGCGCCCGCGCGAGCCGGCTGCCGGGCTCGATCTCGACCGCGTGGCTGGTCTCGGTCCCGGGCGTCACCTGCCGGTGCGGGATCACCGCGGAGATCTCCGGCAGGTGCTGGTGGAGGGCGCCGCCGCGGACCACGTTCAGCGCCTGGGTGCCGCGGCAGATCGCCAGGATCGGCATCTCCCGGGCGTCGGCGCGGCGGGCGACGCCGAGCTCGAAACTGTCGAGGTCGGGCTCGGTCGGCCCCAGCTCGTCATGGGGGTCGGCGCCGTAGTTCGTCGGGTCGAGATCGGGCCCGCCGGAGAGGCAGATCCCGTCGAGGCGGTCGAGCAGCGGCTCGATCGCCTCCTCGTCCATTAGCGGGATCACCAGCGGCAACCCGCCGGCCGCCTCGACCGCCCGCAGGTAGGTCAGCCCCAGCGCCAGCTCGCGGACCCGGGGCTCGCCCTCGGCGATCGGGGTCGCCCGCTGGGGGGACCGCACCTCAGACGTCGTGACTCCGATTAATGGCCTCATTTGCAGCGAAGCTAACGAACGGCGCTTCATCCTTCCTCCCCCGCCAATACCCAGGTGTCCTTGCAGCCACCGCCCTGGGAGCTGTTGACGACCATCTCGCCGGCCGCCTGCGCGTAGCGGGTGAGGCCGCCGCACATCGCCGCCTCGCCGTCGGGCCGGCTGACGACGAAGGGGCGCAGGTCGATACGCCGCGGCTGCAGGCTGTCGCCGACGATCGTGGGATGGCTGGAGATCTCGATCGTCTCCTGGGCGATGAACTGCTCGGGGCGGCGGCGCAGCAGGCCGATCGCCCGCCGGCGCTCGGGCTCGGTCGCCCGCGGCATGATCGTCACCCCGTGGCCGCCGAAGCCGCCGCGCGGCTTGATCACCAGCTGGTCGAGGCGCTCCATCGCCCGTTCGCGGTCGCCGGGGTCGGAGAGGTCGTAGCTGGGGACCGAGCGCAGCAGCGGCTCTTCATCGAGATAGAACTCGATCATCCGCTCGACGTAGGCGTGGGTGAGCTTGTCGTCGGCGAGCCCGGTCCCGAAGGCGTTGGCGCAGCGCAGGCGCCCGGAGCGCAGCGCCGGCAGCAGCAGCTCGCCGAGGTCGGTGAGGTTGCCCTGCGGGTCGCAGAGACGGTCTTCGTCGAGGCGCCGGTAGATCACGTCGACCTGTTGGCGCTCGCGGCCACGGCGGGCGAAGAGCCGGCCCCGGCTCGCCTCGAGTTGATCGGGCGTCACTACCGGCAGCCCCAGTTCGCGCCCGTAGCGCTCGTGCTCGTACCAGGCGCCGTTCTCGGGGCCGTCGGAGAGGACCACGACGTTGGGCTCGTCCCGGCCCTCCGGGGCGGCGCCGAGGAGCGCGGCCCGCATCTCCTCCAGGTAGTCATCGAGCGGGCGCGGCACCAGCCCGGCCTGGATCTCCGGGGCGACGACTTCGCGCACCGCGATCGCGTAACAGGCGCCGGAGGGCATCCGCAGGTTGTCCTCGAGCACCCGGAAGCGGCCCTCCTCGTCACGGATCAGGTCGAGCCCGGCGACCGTGGCCGGTGGCGGCCCGCCGTCGAGCAGGCCGTTCATCACCGGCTCGTAGCCGTCGGAGGTCTCGAGCAGGCGCCGCGGCACCACTCCGGCATCGAAGATCCGCTGCGGGCCGTAGGCGTCGGCGATGAAGGCGTTCAGCGCCCGGGCTCGCTGCAACAGCCCCGGCTCCAGCGCCGCCCACTCGGTCGCCTCGATCAGCCGCGGCACCGGGTCGACCGGGATCTCCCGTTCGGGCCCGAAGGAGAGGCCGGCGGCGGCGACGTTGGACCGGACGCGCTCGCGCAGCGAGTGCAGGTCCTGCTGCGCGAGCGCTCCGAGGAGCTCCGCATAGGGGGGACGCGGAGTCCCGGTCCCGGCAAAGCCCTCGTCGAAGTTCCCGCTTTCGAGCGGGTACTCCCCGGCGCCGGGAGAGGAGCGCGCCGGATCCAAGGTCATCGCCATTCCTTCACGCTAGGCAGCTACTACCCACCCGCCCTTGGCCCTTAGTCGAAAATCAGGGTGACTCGACTGGCCCTGGCGGCGGAGTGGGGGCGGTCTCCACTCGCTCCCCCGGCACTTCCAGCCGTTCGATCTGCGGCAGTTTCCAGAGGCCGCTGGCGATCGCAAGGCCGATTGCGACGGTGAGGAAGACGAGGAACCATTCGCCTGGGCCGAGCAGCTGCAGTTCGAAGAATTCGCGCAGGAAGGGGAGGGCGAGGATGCCGGCGTAGACGCCGCCCAGCCCCATCACCATGCCGAGCATGTTGCTCTGGATCGCGATGTGCTCGCGGCCGGGCCCGCGCTCGAGCAGGAGGATGAAGGCGAGGCCGAGGGCGATCAAGGTCGAGGTCGCCGCCGTCCTGCCGTCCGCCAGCGAGCCGCCGGCGACGGTGTCGACGAAGAAGAAGGAGAGGATCGAGGCGAGCGCGGTGGCCACGCCCGCCGGGACGGCGAAGGCGGCGAGGGCGCGCAGCAGCCGGCCGCGGTAGAGCGGCCCGTCCGAGGGCAGCAGCGCGAGGACGAACGAGGGGATGCCGATCGTCAGGAAGGCGGCGACGGTGAGGTGGCGCGGCAGGAAGGGGAAGACGAAGCCGGGCACGGCGACGAGCAGGATCAGGGTCGCGGCGTAGACGGTCTTGGTCAGGTAGAGGCGGCCGAGCCGGTGGATGTTGCGGGCGATCCGTTTCCCTTCGCCGACCGCCTCGGGCAGCCGGCCGAACTGGTCTTTGAGCAGGACGACGTCGGCGACCCCTTTGGTCACCTGCGTCCCCGAGCCCATCGAGACCGCCATCCGCGCCCGCTTCAGCGCCGGCACGTCGTTGACCCCGTCGCCGATCATCGCCACGTAGCGGCCGGCCGCGACCAGCGCGCCGACCAGGGCTTTCTTCTGCTCGGGCTTGATCCGGCAGAAGATCGTGTTCTCCAGCGCCGCCTTCTTCAGTCCCTCCTCGTCCTCGGGGAGGTCGGGACCCTCGATCACGCCGGCCTCCCGCGGCACCCCGACCGCGTAGGCGACGGCGGTGACGGTGGCGGCGGCGTCGCCGGAGATCAGCTTCAGGTCGACGTTCTCCTCGCGCATCGTCGCGATCGTCTCCGCCGCGTCGGGCCGCAGCGTCTCCTCCAGCACGACCAGCGCCAGCGGCTCCAGCTTCGGCGCCCCGCTCGCCGCCGGGTCGTCGGGCAGCGCCGCGCTGGTCTGGCCGAAGGCGACGACGCGCCGCCCGGCCGCAGTCTCCTCTTCGAGCTTGGCGGCGAGCCGCGAGGGCAGGGTCAGCGCCCCGGTCTCGGCGAGGATGTCGGGGGCGCCCATCACGTAGGTGGCGCCGCCCGCGCCGCCGTCGAGCGCGACCCCGCTCCACTTGTACTCGGAGGAGAACGGGACCTCGCCGCGCACGCTCCCCGCCTGCCCGGGGAACTTCTGGGCGATCGTCTCCAGGGTCTGGTTGCGGTCACCGGCGCTGGCGGCGAACCGGCCGAGCGCCTGTGCGCCCGCATCGGGGTCGACGCCGTCGGCGTACTCGACCCCCGCCAGCCGCAGTTTGCCCGCGGTGAGCGTCCCGGTCTTGTCGACGCAGATCGTGTCGACGGCGGCGAGGCTCTCGGTCGCGCTCATCTGCTGGACCAGCGTGTCCCGTTTCGCCAGCCGCACCGCGGCGACCGCGAAGGTGACGCTCATCAGCAGCACCAACCCCTCGGGGATCAGCGTCACCAGGCCGGCGGTGGCGGTCTGCGCGGCGCTGTGCAGGCCGACCGCGCGCACCTTCAGGCTGACGATCAGCAGCGCCGCCAGCGGCAGCATCACGTAGGTGGAGGCGAGGATCACCCGATTGACCTCCTCCTGCAGCGGCGAAGGCGGGTGGCGGAAGGTTTTCGCCTCGCCGGCGAGCTTGCCCGCGTAGCTCTCCTCCCGCACCGCGTTGATCAGGTAGCGGCCGGAGCCGGAGACGCAGAAGGAGCCGGAGAGGACCTCGTCGCCCTCGCCCTTCTTGATCCCGTCGCTCTCGCCGGTCAGCAGCGACTCGTCCATCGTCATCCCGCGCGAGTGGACGACCTCGCCGTCGGCGACCAGCTGGTCTCCCGGGCCGACCTGGACGATGTCGCCGGGGACGACCTCGGTCGCCAGAAGCTCCGCGACCTCGCCGTCGCGGACGACCTCGGCCCGCGGCGCCACCAGCACCGCCAGCTCGTCCAGCGTCGCCTTCGCCTTCAGCTCCTGGCGGATGCCGATGTAGGAGTTGACCACCGCGATCAGGCCGAAGATCGAGTCGGCGTAGAGGCCGAGCGCCAGGTCGAGGACGAAGAAGGCGCCGATGATCGCGTTGAAGAGCGTGAAGACGTTGCCGGCGACGATGCTCGCGGTCGAGCGCGAGGAGCTTTCCGGCGGCGGCCCGAGCTTGCGCAGCCGCGCCTGTGCCTCCTTGCTGGAGAGTCCCTCGTCCACGTTAGGTCGGCCGTTACCCATCGAGCTCCCTATTCAATAGGGTGGACGCACTGTGGGCCTGAAGCTAGGACTCAACCTCGGTTACTGGGGGATCGGACCGGCCGGCGAGGAGGCCGCGGAGCTGGTCCTCGCCGCCGAGGGGATGGGCTACGAGTCGGTCTGGGCGGCCGAGTCCTACGGCTCCGACGTGGTCAGCGTGCTCGCCTGGCTGGCGGCGCGGACCGAGAAGATCAATCTCGGCGCGGCGATCATGCAGGTGCCGGCGCGCCCGCCCGCGGCGGCGGCGATGGCCGGGGCGACGATCGACAAACTCTCCGGCGGCCGCTTCCTCTTCGGCTTCGGCCCCTCCGGCCCGCAGGTCTCCGAGGGTTGGTACGGGGTGCCGTACGCGAAGCCCTGGGGTCGCACCCGCGAGTACATCGAAGTGGTGCGCGAGATCATCGCCCGCGAGGGCCCGGTCGACCACCAGGGCGAGCACTACAAGCTGCCGCTGCCGGGCGGCGAGGGCAAGCCGCTGAAGCTCAACTTCCACCCGCTCCGCAACGAGATCCCCGTCTTCGTCGGCGCGATCGGGCGCAAATCGGTGGAGATGGCGGCGGAGATCTGCGACGGCTGGATCCCGATCTTCTTCAGCGTCGACGCCTTCGAGCAGACCTGGGGGGAGCACCTCGAGGCCGGCTTCGCCAAGGGCGGCCGACAGCGCTCGGACCTCGAGGTCAGCCCCTCGCTGCAGGTGGCGATCGACGGCGACCTCGAGGCGGCGAAGAACGTCGTCAAGGCTGGGCTGGTCCTCTACTTCGGCGGCATGGGCAGCCGGAAAACCAACTTCTACGTCGACCTCGCCCACCGTTTCGGCTTCGGCGAGGTCGCCGACGAGGTGCAGAAGCGCTTCCAGGACGGCGACCGCGGGGGCGCCTTCGAGGCGATGCCGGACGAGATCGTCGAGGCGACCTCGCTGGTCGGGACCGAGGCCGAAGTGGCCGAGCGGATCGAGCGCTTCCGCGGCGCCGGCATCGACCGCCTGATCTGCTCCCCGGTCCACGTGGACCGGGGCGAGCAGCAGCACACGCTCGAGCGCCTCGCCGCCCTGGCGGGCGTTTCAGCCTGATCTCTGCCTGATCGGCAGGGGTCGGGACACCCTCCTGGCCTGATCGCATATCCTCCCGCGCCGCGTCATGAAGATCGGAGTGCCGAAAGAGACCGCCGAGGGGGAGCGCCGCGTCGCGCTCATCCCTGACGTTGTCAAATCTCTGAAGAAGAACGAGCACGTCGACGTGGTCGTCGAGTCGGGCGCCGGCGTCGCCGCCGGGCACACCGACGAGGCCTACAAGGAGGCCGGCGCCGAGGTCGGCTCGGCCGAGGGGGCATGGGGCGCCGACGTCGTCCTCCACGTCGCGGTCCCGAGCGCCGGCGACATCGCCAAGCTGAACGGCAACCAGCTCTTCATCTCCCACCTCAACCCCTGGGTCGCGGCGGAGACGAACAACGCCCTTGCGAGCGCCGGGGTCACCGCCTTCGCGATGGAGGCGATCCCGCGGACGACCCGCGCCCAGGCGATGGACGCGCTCTCCTCGCAGGCCGCCGCCGCCGGCTACGCGGCGACCCTGATCGGGGCCCGCGAGTCCGGCCGCTTCTTCGGGATGATGACCACCGCCGCCGGCACCGTGCCGCCGGCCAAGGTCCTCGTCCTCGGCGCCGGCGTCGCCGGGCTGCAGGCGGTCGCCACCGCCAAGCGCCTCGGCGCGATCGTCACCGGCTTCGACATCCGCCGCGCCGCCTGGGAGCAGATCGCCTCGCTCGGCGGTCGCCCGCTGGAACTGGACTTCATCCCGGACGCCGAGGGGGAGGGCGGCTACGCCCGGCCGCTGACCGACGAGGAGAACGCGCAGGTGCGCGACGCCCTCGCCGAGAACGCCGCGAAACAGGACATCATCGTCACCACCGCGGCGATCCCGGGCCGCCCGGCGCCGCTGCTGATCACCGCCGAGGGCGTCCGCAACATGGCCCCGGGCTCGGTGATCGTCGACCTCGCCGCCGAGACCGGCGGCAACTGCGAGCTGACCCAGCCCGGCCAGACCGTGGTCGAGGGCGGGGTCAAAGTGATCGGCACCCGCAACCTCCCCTCGGAGATGCCGGCGCCGGCCTCCCAGCTCTACGCGAAGAACCTCGAGAACCTGCTCGGCCTGATCGTCGGCGAGGACGGGGCCGTGAAAGTGGACTTCGAGGACGACATCATCGCCGCGGCCTGCATCGCGCAGGGCGGCGAGATCAAAAACGAGAGGGCCGCCAAGTAATGAGCTTGATGACCGAGATCACGATCTTCGTGCTCGCCGTCTTCGTCGGCTTCGAGGTGATCTCGAAGGTGCCGACCACCCTGCACACGCCGCTGATGTCGCAGACCAACGCGATCCACGGCATCGTCATGCTCGGCGGCCTGATCGTCGTCGGCTTCGCCAACGACGGGGTCGAGTACGTGATCGGCACGATCGCAATCGCCTTCGGCGCGATCAACATCGTCGGTGGCTTCATGGTCACCGACCGGATGCTCGGCATGTTCTCCAAAAAACCACGGCCGAAAGCCGACGCTGACGCCAAGAAAGGCGCGGGCTGATGATCGAGGCCGTGCTGAAGCCGGGCGGGGACGCAGCCACCGCCCTCTACATCGTCGCCTTCTCCCTGTTCATCATCGGGATCAAACAGGGAACCCACCCGACCACGGCCAAGCGCGGCAACCTGATCGCCGCCGGCGGCATGGCGGTCGCGGTGGTCACCACCCTGCTGCTCGACGGGATGGGCAACTGGGGCCTGATCGTCCTCGGCCTCGGGATCGGCACCGCGATCGGCGTCATCGCCTCGATCCGGGTGCAGATGACCGAGATGCCGCAGATGGTCGCCCTCTACAACGGCGTCGGCGGCGGCGCCGTCGCGCTGATCGCCTGGTCGGAGATCCGCCACGGGATCTCGATCGGCGAGGACTTCCCGCTTGACTCGCTGATCCCGGTGATCTTCGCCGGGATCGTCGGCTCGGTCTCCTTCTGGGGCTCGAACATCGCCTTCGCCAAGCTCCAGGACCTGATCCCGACGCGGCCGATCGCGGCGCCCGGGCAGCAGGTGATCAACGCGGTCCTGCTGCTGGCGATCATCGTCATCTCGGTGATCCTCGCGGTCGACCACGAGTCGCCCTCGCAGGGCCTCTTCATCCTGCTCCTGGTCCTGGCGGCGATTCTCGGCAACCTCGTCGTCCTGCCGATCGGCGGTGCCGACATGCCGGTTGTGATCTCGCTGCTGAACGCTTTCACCGGCCTCTCCGCCGCGGCCGCCGGTTTCGCCCTCGACAACGTCGCCCTGATAGTCGCCGGCACCCTGGTCGGGTCCTCGGGAACGATCCTCACCCTGGAGATGGCGACGGCGATGAACCGCTCGGTCTCCAACATCCTCTTCTCCGGCTTCGGCGGCGCCCCCGCGGGCGGTGGCGGCGGCAGCACTGAGGAAAGGCCGCACGTCTCGATCGGCGCCCAGGACGCGGCGATCAAGCTCGCCTACGCCGACTCCGTCGTGATCGTCCCCGGCTACGGCCTCGCCGTTGCCCAGGCGCAGCACGCGATCAAGGAGGTCGCCGACGAGCTCGAGAAGCGCGGCGTCACCGTCAACTACGCGATCCACCCGGTCGCGGGCCGGATGCCGGGCCACATGAACGTCCTCCTCGCCGAGGCCGACGTGCCCTACGAGAACCTCAAGGAGATGGAGGAGATCAACCCGGAGATGCCGCGAACCGACGTGGCAGTGGTTGTCGGCGCCAACGACGTCACCAACCCGGCGGCGAAAAATGACCCCGACTCGCCGATCGCCGGGATGCCGATCATCGAGGTCAACGAGGCCCAGCAGGTGATCGTGATCAAGCGCTCACTCAGCCCCGGCTTCGCCGGCATCGACAACGACCTCTTCTACGAACCCAACACCTCGATGCTCTTCGCAGACGCCAAACAGGCCGCCGCCGACATCGCCGCCGAGATCGGAAACCTCTAGTCACTAATTCGTGACGGTTCGGCGCGTCAATCGGCGCGTTTGACACCCACTTGTAGGTCCGCGCCGCCTAGCGTCGAGCCATGGGCTCGGAGCGGGGTCAAGGGACGGTTGAGTGGGTCGGGCTGATCGCGCTCGTCTCGCTGTTGCTGTTGGGAATGGTGGCGGCGGGGGTGCGGGTGCCGGGGGCGGAGCTGGCGCGGGCGGTGGCCGATCGGCTGCTCTGCGCGGCGTCGCTGGCCGACGGCTGCGGTGACGAGCCGACCCTGATCGCCGCTTACGGGAGCGAAGTCGGGAAGCTCGTGCGGGAGCACATGCCCTCGCTGATCTTCGAGCAGGGCTCGCGGGCGGTGCCGGTCGACTTCCGCCGCTGTCGTAGCACCGAGTGCGGGGACGGCCCGGAAGACGGGCTGGTCCACCGCACCGACGAGCGCATCCCCGTCACCGCCTTCGTCCACGTCGTCGATTGCCGCGACGGTGCGGCGAAGGAGACTGAAGCCGCGGGTGCGGATTGCTCGGGGGAGCGCGCCGGCAACCTCTATGTCCAGTACTGGACCTACTACGCCAACTCGGCGACCTTGCGCGGCATGCCGATCGTCGGGCCGAAGGGCTACCACGACGACGACTGGGAGGGGGTCCAGTTGCGCTTCGGCCCCGACGGCCAGGTAGACGAGCGCGCCTCTTCGCACAACGGCTACAACTCCGAACCCGGCGGCCCCAGCAACTGGGGCTCGGACATGGGCTCGAAGGTCGGGAAGGGCGTGGTCGAACTGGTCGGCGCCCGCGGCCACAACGGCTGGGGCGCCGAGACTCACCTCCTCTTCGTCTCCGGCGGCAGCCACGCCGGCAACACGATGGACCTGGTCGACATCGACCGCTACACCCCCGGCCGCCGCGTCCACCTGATCCCCCTCGAGGACATCGCCACCACCAGCACCGCCCACTTCGCCATCTCCCCGCCGTGGCTAAAGCAAGTCTGGCGCGACCCCGAGGCGGAAGGGACGAGCTGATGGGCACGAGGAGGTGGCGTCACTATCGGACCATTTCGGGGCGAAGGCCAGTGAAGGAGTCCATCGACTCCCTAAGCGAGAAGGACGCGGCGGCAGTGGTGGCAGGTATGCAAGAAGTGCAGGCAAAGGGATTGGCCGCAGCCAGGCATCTTCGGGGAGAGATCTACGAGATCCGGATCGACGGCGTCCAAGTGATCTACCGACTCCTTTTCGCTCCACAAGGGAGACAGAGCCAGGTGCTGCTGACTCTCCTTGTCTTAAAGAAGAAGACTCAGAAGACGCCACCACGGGCGATCAGGCTGGCGCAGAGTCGCTTGACCGACTGGAAAGCAAGAGGCAGGAAGAAGAAGGCAGTCTATATCTAATTCGCTATCTTGTTTACGCGATAGAACCTAGAAACGGAGGTGCGAAAGTGGATCACGAGCCTGATGCCCTTGAGGAGCTGATCGCGGAGAGGACCGCCAGGAACCCCGACTTCCCCAAGCTTGTGGAAGCCGCCGCGCGGCGGCGAGCACTCTTGAGAGAACTCGGAAAGATGCGTGAGCAGCGCGGCCGTTCGCAGACGGCTGTCGCGGCCGACATGGAGACCTCCCAGTCGTCTGTTGCACGCCTTGAGGGAGCTTCCGGCGATGCGCGGCTCTCGACTCTAGACCGCTATGCGCAGGCCCTTGGTTTCCGCGTTCAATGGCACCTACTTCCGCTCGAAGGTTCCGAGAAGGAGCCGCCGCTGGTCGTCCACGGCGGGTGACCCGCAACAACGAGTTCACCTGCCGGTAAGGAATGGCTCGATAAGGTCTGCGCATCGGTACCGGCGTGTCCTCCCAGTCGAACCTGGCAATCGCTGCGGCGCTCGCGGAGGCGCGGGAGCGGACGCTGGCGCTGATTGAGCCGCTCGACGACGAGCAGTTGAACCGGGTCTGGTCGCCGATCCTCAGCCCGCTGGCCTGGGACCTCGGGCACATCGCCAACTTCGAGGAGCTGTGGCTGGTGGAGCGGGTCGGCGGTCGGGAGCCGCTGCGGGGGGAGCTGGGGCGCTTCTACGACGCGATCGAGAATCCGCGCAAGGAGCGCGGGGAGCTGCCGATTCTGCGCGACGAGGAGCTGCGCGCCTACATGGCGGACGTCCGCGAGCGCACGCTCGACGTACTGGAGGGTGTGGACATCGGCCCCGACGTCGAGGACCCACTGCTGCGGGACGGCTTCGTCTACGAGATGCTGCTGGCGCACGAGCTGCAGCACAACGAGACGATGCTGCAGCTGCTGCAGCTGGTCCCGGGATACGAGCCGGGTAGGGGTGCGGGGCATCTCTCGCCCGGACAAACGCCGGGCCAATTGGCCCGGCGTTTTGAGTATCCGCCCGTTCGAGAGATGCCCCACACCCCTGATGCAGTCGTCGTCGAGGCTGGCAGCTACGAGGTCGGGGCTCCTGCAAATGGCTTCGCTTACGACAACGAGCGGCCTCGCCACGCCGTTGAGCTGGAGGCTTTCGAGATCGATCGAACTCCTGTCAGCAACGACGCGTACATCTCATACATGGAAGACACCGGCGCCGAGCCGCCGCTGTACTGGGAGCGCGATGGAGATAGCTGGGTTGACACCAGTCGAGGGCGGCACGCTCCGATAGATCCCGCCGCTCCCGTAATCCACGTCTCCTGGGATCAGGCCGACGGCTTCGCGCGCTGGGCCGGCAAGCGGCTGCCGACCGAGTTCGAGTGGGAGGCGGCGCGCCCGCAGCTCGACGGGGTCGGCCACGGGTGGGAATGGACCTCTTCACACTTCCTCGCTTATCCGGGCTTCGAGGCCTTCCCGTACCGGGAGTACTCCGAGGTCTTCTTCGGCGACGAGTACCGGGTGCTGCGCGGCAGCTCCTGGGCGACGCACCCGCGGGTCGCGTGGCCGAGCTTCCGCAACTGGGACCTGCCGCAGCGCAACCAGATCTTCAGCGGTATCCGCTGCGCGAGGGACGCATGACGATCGCGATCGACGTCCACCTCGATGCCGACGCCGCGGCGAAGATGGCGGGCGATGTCCGCGAGGGCCTCTGCTCTTATCCGAAGGAGGTGGCGCCGAAATACTTCTACGACGAACGCGGCTCGCTGCTGTTCGAGCAGATCACCGAGCTGCCCGAGTACTACCCGACCCGGGCCGAGCGCGAGATCCTCACAACCCGCTCCGCCGAGATCCACGACGCCGCCGGCTGCCCGCAGACGCTGATCGAGCTCGGCTCGGGCTCGGCGGCGAAGACGCGGCACCTGCTGAGCGCGATGCGCGACTGCGGCAGCCTCGACACCTACGTCCCGGTCGACATCTCCGAGGAGATCACCGAGCGGACCGCCAACGAACTGGTCGAGGAGTACCCCGGCCTCAACGTCCACGGCATGGTCTGCGATTACGAGCAGCACCTGGAGCGGGTCCCGCACGGCACCGGCACCCGGATGATCGCCTTCCTCGGCGGGACGATCGGCAACCTCTACCCGCGCGAGCGCCACGCCTTCCTCGAGCGGATCCGGGCCCTGCTCGGCCCCGGCGACTGCCTCCTGCTCGGCACCGACCTGATCAAGGACCGGAACCGGCTCGAGGCCGCCTACGACGACGCCGCCGGCGTCACCGCCGAGTTCAACAAGAACGTGCTCGCGGTGCTGAACGCCCAGCTGGGCGCCGACTTCGACCTCGACGCCTTCGAGCACGTCGCCCGCTACGACGAGGAGGCCGAGCGGATGGACATCCGCCTGCGCTCGCTCGCCGACCAGGACGTTCGGCTCGATGGCCTCGACCTCGAGATCCACTTCGCCGCCGAAGAGGAGATGCGGACCGAGATCTCGACCAAGTTCTCGCGCGAGCGGATTGAAGCCGCCTACGACGGCGCCGGCCTCGAGCTGCGCGGCTGGTTCACCGACGCCGCCGGCGACTACGCGCTCAGCCTCGCGGGTCCCGCCTAAGCCCTAAGCCGACGGCACCTGCTGGGTGATGCAGTGGATGTTGCCGCCGCCGAGGAGGATCTCGCGCGCCGGCACCCCGACCATCTCGCGGTCGGGGAAGACGCGGCGGAGGATCGCCGCCGCCTCCTCGTCGTGGCGCGGGTCGAGCAGCGGGTAGACGATCCGCGAGTTGCCGAGGTAGAAGTTGACGTAGGAGGCGGCCATGCGGTCGCTGGCGCTGCGCGGCACCGTGCCCTCGGCGGCGTCGACCCCCTGCGCCTCCTCGGCTGAGATCTGCAGCGGCCCGGGGGAGGGGAGGAGGACGACCTCGAACGGGCGGCCCTGGGCGTCGGTCGCCGCTTCCAGCCGCTCGCGCGCGTCGCGGGAGATCGGATGCTGCGGGTCGTCTTCGTCGTCGGTCCAGGTCAGCAGGACGACCCCCGGGCGGGCGAAGCAGGCGAGGTTGTCGACGTGGCCGTCGGTCTCGTCTTCGAAGACCCCGGCGCCGAGCCAGACCACCTTCTCGGCGCCGAGGTAGTCGAGCAGCACCCGCTCGATCTGCTCCTTCGAGAGCTCCGGGTTGCGGTTCGGGTTCAGCAGGCACTCTTCGGTGGTCAGCACGGTGCCCTCGCCGTCGACGTGGATCGCCCCGCCCTCCAGCACGATGGGCGCCCGGTAGCGATCGTCGCCTTCGATCTCCAGCACCTTCGCGGCGACCCGGTCGTCCCGATCCCAGGGGAAGTAGAGGCCGCCCTCGGTTCCGCCCCAGGCGTTGAAGTGCCAGTCGACGCCGCGGCGGCCGCCGTTGCCGTCGACGACGAAGGTCGGCCCGTGGTCGCGGATCCAGGCGTCGTCGGTCGAGACCTCGACCACCCGCACCTCGGGCGGCAGCAGCGAGCGGGCATTCTCGAACTGGGCGTCGGAGACGGCCATCGTCACCGGCTCGGAGCCGGCGATCGCCGTAGCCACCTGCGCATAGGCCTCCTGCGCGGGCTTCGCTCCCAGCCGCCAGTTGTCTGGGCGTTCGGGCCAGGCCATCCAGCAGCCGCTGTGGGGCTCGAACTCTCCCGGCATGTGGAACCCGTCCGCCGTGGGGGTGGTCTTGTGGCTGGTGGTCACCGCCCTCTATCTTGAACACCCGTGGACGCGATCCGCCTGATTCACGCCGCCGACCCGCCCGAGTCGCTCGCCCGGACCCGCCCCGCGAGCCACCCGCCGTTCCGGATCGCCGCCGTCCAGCACCGCTGGAACCCGGACCTCGAGGCGCACGAAGCGGCACTCGGAGAGGGGATCGAGAGGGCCGCGGAGGCCGGGGCGAAGCTGGTCTGCCTCCAGGAGCTCACCCTCAGCCGCTACTTCGCCGTCGATCCCTCCGGCCCGCGGGCCGCCGGAGCCGAGCCGGAGGAGCTGCCGGGCGGCCGCACCTTCGCCTTCGCCGCCCGGATGGCCGCCGCCACCGGCATCCACGTCCACGCCTCGCTCTACGAGCGTGCTGACGCCGACGATGGCCTCGGCTTCAACACCGCGATCGTCGTCTCTCCAGAGGGCGAGCTCGTCGCCCGCACCCGCAAGCTCCACATCCCGATCACCGCCGGCTACTACGAGGACAAGTACTTCCGCCCCGGCCCCGGCGATTCCGAGGCCTTCCCGCTGGTCGGCCTCGGCGAGGTCCAGCTCGGCCTGCCGACCTGCTGGGACCAGTGGTTCCCCGAGGTCGCTCGCGCCTACAGCCTCGAGGGCGCTGAGGTGCTGGTCTACCCGACGGCGATCGGCTCCGAGCCCGACCACCCCGAGTTCGACACCCAGCCGCTCTGGCAGCACGTGATCGTCGGCAACGGGATCGCCAACGGCGTCTTCATGGTCGCCGTCAACCGGATCGGCGAAGAGCCCCCGCTCAGCTTTTACGGCTCCTCCTTCATCAGCGACCCCTACGGCCGCATTCTCGTCCAGGCCCCGCGCGATGAACCCGCCGTGATCGTCGCCGATCTCGATCTCGACCAGCGCCGCGACTGGCTCGAGCTCTTCCCCTTCCTCACCACCCGCCGCCCCGACACCTACGCCAAGCTGGCCGAAGAGGCGACGAAGCTGCAGACCGAATAGAGGCGCTCAGCCCCGCGGGGCCAGCGCGTCGATCGTCTCGGCCAGTCTGTCGGGCGTGACGATCGGGGTGAGGATCGGGAGGGTGATGCCGCCGGCGACGAAGGCGGCGAGGCGCTCCTGCATCTGCTCGGGGGTGCCGAAGACGAACATGTCCTCGATCAGCTCCCAGGGGGCGGCCGCGGCGGCGGCCTGGCGGTCGCCCGCCTCCCAGGCGGTGACCATCGGCTCGATCTGCTCCGCGTAGCCGAGCCAGCGGTAGAAGTTGGCGTAGACCGGGACGGTGATGTAGGAGGAGAACATGAAGCGGGCGAGCGGCTCGACCTGCTCGCGCTCGCCGGGGATGCAGAAGAAGCGACAGAGCAACTCGAAGCCCGCCGGCGCCCCGTCCAGCTGGGCGGTCACCTGCGGCAGCCCCGCCAGCGGCAGGAAGTTGGTGAAGGCGCCCTGGGCGCGCTCGACCGCCAGCTCGAGCATCTTGCCCCGCAGCGCCGCCAGCACGATCGGCACCTCGTGCGCCGGCTTCTGTTCCAGCTTGAAGCCCGACCCGGTCCGCTCGCCCTTCAGCGCCACGTCGAGGAAGTCGAGGGTCTCGCGCACCTTGCTCAGCGGCCGCTCGAAGGGGATTCCGTTCCAGCCTTCGACGATCCGGTCCGAGGAGGAGCCGATCCCGAGGACGAAGCGCCCCCGCGAGGCGTCGGCCATCGCCGCAGCCTGCTGGGCGAGCAGCGCCGGCCCGCGCTGGAAGACGCCGACGATCCCGGTCCCAAGCCGCGCCCGCTCGGTCCAGGCGGCGCTCAGCGCCAGCGGCGTGAAGCCGTCGGGGCCGGCGGTCTCGCCCGTCCAGAGGTCGGTGTAGCCGGCCGCCTCGGCGCGTCGGACCAGCTCCTCGTGGTCGGCGAGCGTCAGCCCCGGCAGCGGCAGCGTCAGGCCCCAGCGATCCATACGCAGTGACCCTAAAGCTTCCACTAGGGTTGCGGGCGATGGAGGCCACCCCAGCCACCAAACCCGATCGCAACCTCGCGCTCGAGCTCGTCCGCGTCACCGAGGCGGCGGCCCTCGCCTCCGCTCGCTGGGTCGGGCGCGGCGACAAGATCGCCGCCGACCAGGCCGCTGTCGACGCGATGCGCCACGTCCTCGACTCGGTCGCGATGGACGGCACCGTCGTCATCGGCGAGGGGGAGAAGGACGAGGCGCCGATGCTCTACAACGGCGAGCGGATCGGCGACGGCACGCCGCCGGTCGTCGACATCGCCGTCGACCCGCTGGAGGGAACGCGGCTCTGCGCGCTGGGGATGCCGAGCGCGATCGCCGTCATCGCCCTCGCCGAGAAAGGGTCGATGTTCGATCCCGGCCCCTGCGTCTACATGGAAAAGATGGCGGGCGGGGAGGAGATCGCCGACCTGCTCGATCTCGACCGGCCGCTGCCGGAGACCTTGAAGCTGATCGCCGACCGCAAGGGCGAGTCGATCGGCGACGTGATCGTCGTCATGCTCGATCGGCCCCGCCACGAGCAGGCGATGAAAGAAGTCCGCGACGCCGGCGCCCGGATCCGTCTGATCACCGACGGCGACGTCTCCGCCTCGCTGCTGGCGGTCAGCGAACGCTCGCCGGTCGACCTGCTGTGGGGGATCGGCGGCACGCCCGAGGGCGTGATCTCCGCCGCGGCGCTGATGTCGATGGGCGGGCAGCTGATCGGCCGCCTCTGGCCGCGCAACGACGAGGAGCGCTCGGAGGCCGTCAACGCCGGCTACGACCTCGACCGCGTCCTCACCGCCGACGACCTCTGCTCCGGCGACGACGTCTTCTTCTCCGCCACCGGCGTCACCGACGGCGACGTCCTCCAGGGCGTCCGCTACCGCGGCCCCGGCGCCACCACCGAGTCGCTGGTGATGCGCTCCCGCTCAGGCACGGTCCGCCGGGTGCACGCGCGCCACGACCGCAGCAAGCTCCGCGCAGTCACCGGCGAGCGCTACGGCTGATTCTTTTCGCCTCCGCGGGTAGCGTGGAGGCGTGATCGCGGTTGCCGGGTCGACCGGCTACATCGGGGGTCTCTTGTCCAAGCGGCTTGCCGGGGACGGGCAGCAGGTGCGGGCGCTGGCGCGGCATCCGGAGCGGGCGGGGGAGCTGCGGGAGGCCGGCTGTGAGGTCGTTCGGGCTGATGTGCTCGAGCCGGAGACGCTGGGCCCCGCGCTCGAGGGCATCGACGTCGCCTACTACCTCGTCCACTCGATGGGGCGCGGCTCCGACGGCGACTTCGCCGAGCGCGACCACCAGGGGGCCGAGAACTTCGCGGCCGCCGCGGCCGCCGCCGGGGTGAAGCGGATCGTCTATCTCGGCGGGCTGGGGGAGGGGTCGAAGCACCTCGACAGCCGCCACGCGACCGCGGAGACGCTGCGCGAAGGCGAGGTGCCTGTCTCCTACTTCCGCGCCGCCGCCGTCCTCGGGCCGGGCAGCGAGTCGTTCCGAACCGTCTTCTACCTCGTCCGCCGCTTGCCGGT
>JBQCHW010000323.1:0-2949 GCA_051954315.1 Solirubrobacterales bacterium | reverse complement strand
ATGGTAGGGGTTTTGGGGTGTTTTTTTTTTTTTTTTTTGTGGGGGTGTTATGGGGTTCCCCCTTTTTTTTTTTTTTTTTGGGTTAATTGGGGGGGCCCCACCCTCAGGATCCGGCCGGGTTGGGTGGTCGGTGCGCTTGTTGTCTTGGCGGTCGCTGTCGGCTATCCGATCCAGCGGCACTACCTCGCGGATCGCTACAAGGCCCCCACCTTCACGGCCCCGGGCCTCAACGCCGCCTTCGCCTGGTCCCGCGACATCAACGACGCCCGCATCGCCACCACCAGCACCCGCCAATACCCCCTCTTCGGCACCGATCTCTCCAACCACGTCCAGTACCTGGGCGTGGAGCGTCCCCATGGCGGCTTCGAAGCCCCCAGCACCTGCCACCAGTACTTCCAGCTCCTGGGGGAAGGCAACTACGACTACGTCATCGCCAGCAACGACCGCCTGGAACCCGGCAAGCCTCCTTACCCACCCCTCGTCAAGTGGCTCGAAAACGCCGGAGCCCAAGTCATCTTGCGACAACCCCCAACGGTCGTGTTCAAGCTGAACGACCACCTCGGTCCATCAGCGTGTAGATGACGCGGCTCCTCGCGTGGGTGGCGTCGTAGGGGGGACCATCTCCTGGTAGTTCAGGAGATGGTGGGTCCCCTGCGTCGACAGGACCCGCGCGCCACCAATCTCAGTCGCCATACTCCGCGTCCCGATGGACCACATCCGCAACTTCTCGATCATCGCCCACATCGACCACGGCAAGTCGACCCTGGCCGACCGCATCCTCGAGCTCACCGGGGCGGTTGACCCGAAGAAAATGCAGGCGCAGCTGCTCGACTCGATGGACCTCGAGCGGGAGCGGGGGATCACGATCAAGGCGCAGGCGGTGCGGGTCGAGTACACCGCCGAGAACAACGAGGCCTACCACCTGCACCTGATCGACACGCCCGGTCACGTCGATTTCTCCTATGAGGTCTCGCGCAGCCTCGCCGCCTGCGAGGGCGCCCTGCTCGTGGTCGACGCCGCCCAGGGCGTCGAGGCTCAGACGGTCGCCAACACCTACCTGGCGATCGAGAACGGGCTCGAGCTGATCCCGGTGATCAACAAGGTCGATTTGCCCGGCGCCGAGCCCGAGCGGGTCGCCCAGGAGATCGCCGACCTGCTCGGCGGTGACCCCGAGGAAGCCCTCTGGATCTCGGCCAAGACTGGCAAAGGCGTGCCCGAGGTGCTGGAGGCGATCGTCGAGCGGATCCCGGCGCCCGAGGGCAAGCCGGAGGCGCCGCCGCGCGCCCTGATCTTCGATTCCGAGTTCGATCCCTATCGCGGCGTGATCGCCTACGTGCGGATGGTCGACGGCGCCTTCCGCAAGGGTGAGCAGATCCTGGCGATGCAGAACGGCACCATCGCCCAGATCGACGACATCGGCTTCTTCCGGCCGGCGATGACCGCCGTCAAAGGCATGGATGCCGGGGACGTCGGCTACCTGATCACCGGGATCAAGGACGTGACCAAGCTGCGGGTCGGCGACACCCTGACCTCGCAGGGCAACCCGGCGTCCGAGCCGCTGGAGGGCTACCGCGAGGTGCGGCCGATGGTCTTCTGCGGACTCTTCCCGATCGACACCGACCGCTATGAAGACCTCCGCGACGCGCTCGAGAAGCTATCGCTGAACGACGCCGCGCTCTCCTGGGAGCCGGAGACCTCCGAGGCGCTCGGATTCGGCTTCCGCTGCGGCTTCCTCGGTCTCCTCCACATGGAGATCGTGCGCGAGCGGTTGGAGCGTGAGTACGACCTCGACCTGCTGGCGACGACTCCGAACGTCCGCTACCTCGTGAACCTCACCAACGGCGAGACGAAGGAGGTCCACAGCCCCACCGATCTGCCGGACCCGGGCACGATCGAGACGATCGAAGAGCCCTACATCCGGGCGACGCTGATCTGCCCGAAAGAGCAGGTCGGCGCGGTGATGGAGCTCTGCCAGCAGCGCCGCGGCACCCACGTCGACATGCACTTCCTCAGCCCCGAGCGGGTGCAGATCCGCTACGACCTGCCGCTCGCCGAAATCGTCCTCGACTTCTTCGACCTGCTCAAGTCCAACACCCGTGGCTACGCCTCGCTCGATTACGAGCCGATCGGCAACCGTGTCTCCGACCTGGTCAAGGTCGACATCCTCCTCGCCGGCGAGAAGGTCGACGCGCTCTCGATCATCGTCTTCCGGGACTTCGCCTACGACCAGGGCAAGAGGCTGGTCGGGCGCCTGCGCAAGACGATCCCGCGCCAGCTCTTCGACGTCCCCGTGCAGGCGGCGGTCGGTTCCAACATCCTCGCCCGCGAGACCGTCAAGGCCCTGCGCAAGGACGTCACCGCGAAGCTCTACGGCGGCGACGTCACCCGCAAGAACAAGCTGCTGAAGAAGCAGAAAGCGGGCAAGAAACGGATGAAGGCGGTCGGCCGGGTGGAAGTGCCGCAGGAGGCCTTCCTCGCCGTGCTCGAGATCGACGAGTAGCGCCCTGGCCAGGCGGCCAGTTAGAGTGCGGCGCCATGGCACTCAAGACCGATGCGGTAGGCAAGGAATGGCCCGCCAGCACCTATCAGGTGGGGCGGGAGAAGATCAGGGAGTACGCGAACGCGCTGGGGATCGACAACCCCGTGCACCTCGATGTCGAGGCGGCGCGCGCGGCCGGCTTCCGCGACGTGGTGGCGCCGCCGATGTTCGCGGTCGTCTACAGCAGCCCGGCCGTCGGCCCGGCGATGTTCGACCCCGAGGTGGGGATGAACTTCGCGGCGATGGTCCACGGCGCGCAGGAGTTCGAGTGGGACGAGCCCGCCTGCTCCGGCGACGAGATCACGACGACGGCGAAGTGCCTCTCGATCGAGGAGAAAGACGGCAAAGGCTTCTACGTGTTCGAGACGAACGCGGTCAACCAGGACGGCGCCCAGGTCGCGCGCGGCTCC
>JBQCHW010000322.1:0-7143 GCA_051954315.1 Solirubrobacterales bacterium | reverse complement strand
ATTCGAACCCTCGACCTTCTGCATGGCAAGCAGACGCTCTAGCCAGCTGAGCTACAGCCGCACTTCGGCGCAGTTTACCGAGGCTCGTCTGATCGGGGGGCGGGGGCCTAGAATGGGCCGATGACGTGGGGGAGGGGACGGCGCGCCTGCTTCGGCGCCGCCGCAATCTGGATGTTGCTTGCGATTGCGTGGGCGTCGGCCGCTTTGGGCGCGACGTCGAACCTGGAATTCGATCCGCCCGCGTACGACTTCGGTGCGGTGCCCTATGAATCGGGGCCGACGGAGGCCCATCAGATCACCCTCACCAACACGGCGGGCATCCAGCTGACGATCAAACGCTGGAGGTACTGGTGGGGGAGCTTCTGGCCTGAAACGCCGGATCCGTTCGGGGCGACGTCCGCGGACTGCCACACCCTCGAACCCGGCGAAAGCTGCTCTTTGAGCGTCACCTTCGATCCGATGCATCCAGGCCCCTGGCAGGGAGGCGTGAAAATGAAAAGCCAGGTCGAAGAAGAACCCTGGGCGGAACTGGAGCTGAGCGGCGAAGGGACCGGGCCCTGGATCGCGGTCTCGCCGAACCCCGTCGTCTTCTCGACCGTCGCTGTCGGTCTGACGACGCCCCCGCAGACGATCACCCTCGAAAGCCGCGGGTACAAAGACTTCACCCTCGAAGACATCTCCTTCGACACCTGGCCGCCGGGGCCGGATCCCTTCCAGATCGTCGGCGGCAGCTGCCACGAGGGGGATCTACTCGGGCCCGGCGGGACCTGCACGATCGAAGTCGTGATGGCGCCGACCGTGTCCGGCCTTGCGCAGTACAGGCTGCTCATCGCCGACACGGCACCGGACTCGCCGCAGTCGGTTGAGCTCGAAGGCACCGCAACGGAGCCCGTCGCTCAGCCGGTCACCTCGTCGCCGATCGTCGCCGCGCCGCCTCTGCACCGCAAGCGGCTGTGTCCGAAAGGGAAGCGCAAGGTGTTCAAGAAGGGTCGGCGCGTCTGTGTCAAGAAGCACCGGCATCGCCGGCACCGGTAGATCGAGCGGCGGCAGGTTCGAGCGGCAGGCCGGCTGCCATCCAGTCCTGGACGCCGCCGATCACGTCGCAGCTGTCGAGGCCGAAGCGGCGGAGGGTGGCGGCGGCGAGGACGGACTGGTAGCCCTCGTTGCAGATCAGGACGATGCGGCGGTCGCGGTGGGCGAGGCCGGGGTCGCGGTGCTCGCCGTCGGGGTCCAGGCGCCACTCGAGGACGTTGCGGTCGACGATCGCCGCTCCGGGGACGAGGCCGTCGCGCTCGCGCTGCTCGAGCGGGCGGATGTCGATCAGGAGGTCGCCTTGCTGCGTGGCCTCGTGCGCTTCGGCGGGGGTGAGGCGGTCGATCTGCGCTGCCGCCTCGGCGAGCAGCTCTTCCACCGTCGTCAAGCTCGCCACCCGATTCACGAAAGCCCTCCTACCCGGTTGCTCCAGGCGCTAGCCTGACCGAAGCCAAGAAGATGCTCTTCCGTCAGATCATCCACGAGGACCTCGGCTGCGCCTCCTATCTCGTCGCCGACCGCGAACACGGCGTCGCCGCGGTGGTCGACCCGCAGTGGGACATCGATCCCTACAAGCGGCTGGCGCGGCTGCACGGGGTGCGGATCGGGCACGTGCTCGAGACCCACAACCACGCCGACCACGTCTCCGGCCACGGCCGGCTCTGCCGCAGCACCGGCGCGACGATCCACGTCAACCGGCTGGCCGAGGCCGAGTACCCGCACGAGCCCTTCGAGGACGGCTGGAAGCTCGAGCTAGGCGATCTGACAATCGAGGCGATCCACACGCCCGGCCACCGGCCCGAGCACACCTGCTTCCTGCTCAGCGACGCCAGCCGCGGCGGTGCGCCGTGGGCGCTGCTGACCGGAGATTCGCTGTTCATCGGCGACGTCGCCCGGCCCGACCTGGCGGTGGAACCGCGCGACGGCGCCGCCGACATGTACCGCTCGCTGCACGACCGGCTGCTGACCCTGCCCGACGAGGTCGAGGTCTGGCCGGGGCACCTCGGCGGCTCGCTCTGCGGTGGCTCCGGACTCGACCTCAAGACCTCCTCGACGATCGGCTTCGAGCGCCGCCACAACCGTGCCCTCCAGATCGAGGACGAGGCCGAGTTCGTCGAGGACCAGGTCGGCTCGCTCGGCGACAAACCGCCGAACGTCGAGCGCATCGTCGGCTTCAACAAAGGGCCGCTGGTCGAGGACTTCGGGACGCCGACGCCGCTCAGCCCGCACGAGGTCGAAGAGCTGGTCGAGGAAGGGGCGGTGGTGATCGACGGCCGCACCAACGAGCAGTTCGACGAGGCCCACATCGAGGGCGCGCTCAGCTCATCCTCCTACGACACCGGCTTCGCGACCAAGGTCTCGCGGGTGGCGCCTCCCGGCGCCTACATCGTCGTGGTCGCCGCCTCCAGTGGCGACGAGCGCGACGCCGCTCAGCTGCTGGCCTCGGTCGGCCTGCCGGTTCGCGGCTTCCTCGAGGGCGGGATGACCGCCTGGCGCACGGAGGAACGACCGGTGCACCGGATCGAGTTGATCGATCCCGACGAGCTCGCGCGCCGGGTCGACGGCGACGGCGGTCCGGTGATCCTCGACGTCCGCAACAAGTCCGAGTACGCGGGCGAGCACATCCCGGGCTCCCTCCACATCCCCTACGGGGACCTCGCCGGCCGCCTCGACGAGCTGCCGCGCGACCGCGCGATCGCGACGATCTGCCGCGGCGGCAAACGCAGCGGCCTCGCCGCCTCGATTCTCCAGCGCGCCGGCTTCGAGGTCGTCCACGTCGGCAAAGGCGTCGGCGTTTGGCGCGACGGCGGCCATCCGGTGGAGACCGGTGCCGCTGAGGCGGCGCCCTCTGCAGCCTGACTCAGTCGCCGAGGTGGCGGTCGATCCCGGCCGCGACCACCCGGCCGGCCTCGCCGAGGACCATCCCGACGTGGGGCCCCGGTACGCGGACGATCTCGATCTCGCCGTCGGTAACGCGGCGCCAGACGGGGAGCGGGTCGGCGAAGAGGTGGAAGCGGCGGACGGTGGGGAGGAAGTAGGTCATCGAGCCTGGGTAGGGGCGGGGCCGGTAAGCGGCCGCGAGGTCGAGGGAGTGGCGGGCGAGGCGTCGGTCAGCCTCCGAGGCACCCTCCATCCAGGTCGCCTCCGCTTCGCCGAGGGCGGCGTCGTGGTGGAGGTGGGAGAGCCCGCGGCGGATCAGGCCGGGCAGGAGCTCCCCGAATAGGCGCTTCAGCGAAACCACGGGGTCGCGCGCCACCGTGCGGGCGTAGTGGAACGGGACCGCGGCCCGATGCCCCCAGCGCCGCATCGGCGTATGGGCGCCGGCGTCGAGCTCGGCGTCGATGATGCCGAGCCAGTCGATCTCCTCTCCCTGTTCGGTCAGCAGCCGCGCCATCTCGAAGGCGAGCAGGCCGCCGAAAGAGTGACCGGCGAGGCGATACGGCCCCTCCGGCTGCAGCTCGCGGATCAGCTCGACATAGCCCGCTGCCATCTCCTCGACGCTTGCCTGCGGCTCGTCGCCGGGGCCGAGGCCGCGGGCGCGGATCCCGTACACGGCAACGTCGCTCCTCATCGCGATGGCGATCTGCCGCATGCCGAAGATGTCGCCCCAGATCGAGTGGACGAGGAAGAGCGGCGGACCGCCGCCAGCGCGCATCTGCACCAGGGGCTGGAAGTGGCGGTCGGGGTGTTCGACCGCCGTCGTCAGCTCGGCGACCGTCGGCGCCTCGATCAGGGCCGAGAGCGGGAGCTCGACCCCGAGCCGGTCGCGGATCGAGGTGAAGATCTCGACCGCCTGCAGGGAGGTGCCGCCGAGGGCGAAGAAGTCCTCCTCGTCGCCAATCCCGCTGAAGCCGAGGGCGCTTTCCCATAGGGCCCGCACCCGATCGCGCAGCGGGGCATCCTCGCCCAGTGACTCGCCCGCATCCGCCGTGCGGGCCGTTTCCGCTGCCACCACGGCCGCCCGAATTTGCTCCAACGCCTCCGGATTCGCCAGCGCTTTGCGGTTCGTCGCCTCGCGGCCCTCGACCGCGTCGCGGCCGGCCCGCTCGGAGCGCTTGCCGCTGTGGGTGGCCGGCAGCTCGTCTACCGCGACCACCAGCTCGGGCACATGAAGGGCGGTGGTCTGGGCGGCAATTGCCTTGCGGATCCGCAGGGTCAGGTCGGAGTCGAGCTCGGCGCCGTCCCGGAGCACCGCCAGGAGCACCAGCCGCGCCCCCTTCTCGCGCCGCTGTTCGACCGCCATCGCCTCCTGCACCTCGGGAACCTCGCGCAGCGCCTGATAGATCTCGCTCGGCCCGATCCGGACGCCTTGGATGTTCAGCACCCCGTCGGAGCGCCCGTGGATCCGCGCCTGCCCGTCCTCCTCGATCTCGATCAGGTCGCCGTGGGTCCAGACGCCCTCGTTGGCGGCGAAGTAGGCGTCGTGAAAGCGGCTGCCGCCCTCGTCGCCGAGAAAGCCAAGGGGGCGCGAGGGAAAGGGGTTGCGGCAGATCAGCTCGCCTACGCCCGAGCCGCTCGGCGTCGACTCCGTCGCCAGCGCCTGGACGTCGAGGCCGAGGCTGCGGGACTGCAGCATGCCCCGCCGGACCGGGAGCTGGGGATGGCCGAGGAGGAAGCAGCCGACGATGTCGGTGCCGCCGGAGATCGACTGCAGCTTCACCGGGCCGACCTCTCTCGCCACCCAGTCGAACTGCCAGTCGCGCAGGACCGAGCCGGTGGAGAGGACCGACCGCAGCGCCGGCGCCGGCGCTTCGCGTCGCGGTGAATAACCGCTGTCCTCGCAAAGCTGCAAATAGGGCGGGCTGGTGCCGAAGACGGTGGCCTTCTCCTCGGCGGCGATCCGCCACAGCGTTCCCGCATCGGTCAACGGCCCGTCGTAGAGCACGACCCGGGCCCCGCAGGCGAGGGCGGAGAGCTGCCAGTTCCACATCATCCAGGCGGCGCTGGTCTGGAAGAAGAGGGTGTCAGCCGGCCCGAGGTCGCCGTGCAGGCGGTGCTCCTTCAGGTGCTCGAGCAGGGTCCCGCCAGCTCCGTGGACGATGCACTTGGGGGCGCCGGTAGTGCCGGAGGTGAAGAGGATGAAGAGGGGGTGGTTGAAGGGGAAGCGCTCCCAGCCGTCGGCGAGAGGCTCGGAGGGAGACGTGGCGACGAGGTCCGAGAGGCGCTGGACCGGGAGCTCGATCCCCGGTGGGGCCGGCACGTCGTCCAGCCCCACGACCGCCTCCAGGGTGGGCAGGGCGGCGGCAACCTCGGCGACGTTGGCATTGTCGAGATCGGCGAGCAGCAGCTTCGGCGCGAGCTGCTCGAAGCGACTGAGGACGGCGGCGGCGCCCATGTCCGGAGCGGCGCTGGAGAAGGTGGCGCCGAGGGCCACGGTGGCGAGGGCACCGACCACGGCCTCGGGGGTGTTGGCGGCGATCGCGGCGACCCGGTCGCCGGGGCCGAGGCCGAGCTCGCGCAGGTGTGCCGCCACCCGCCGGACCCGCTCGCGCAGCTCACGGCGGGTCAGCTCCTGCCGGGGGCCGTTGCCGCGCCGGCCAACCAGTGCCACTTCGTCGTCCTGCTCCGGGGAGGCCGCCTGCAGCAGGTTCTCGGCGTAGCTCAGCCGCAGGTTCGGGAAGAAGGCGGCGTGCTCGCAGCGGTCGTCGGTGCAGACCGGCTCGGGGTCTCCGTCGCGCGCCGGATCGGCCCATTCGAGAAACAGCCGCCAGAAGTCGCGGAAGCGCTCGACCGAGAAGGCATGGAAGGCCTGCGGGCCCGAAAACCGGGTCCCAAGACGCCTTTCGGCGAACTGGACGAAGCGCTCTAGTTCAGTTTCTGCGGAATTTGCGGACAAAGTAGGGGGACAACTCGTATCCACTTCTTTGACTTGGGCCTGACATTTGTCAAAGACGCCCGTTAAAGGCCTGCACGTGCAACGGGCGTCGTGGTCGCTGACTGGTCGTCTGCGGCGCCCGTTTCACCTGCGACCCCCAAGCGCCCGCCGACCCTGAGAGAATGACGTAGATGGAGGGCGCTCGCCAGTACGACGTAGTTCTTTTCGGCGCTACCGGTTTCACCGGGGGGTTGACCGCCGATTACCTGGCCGCCCACGCGCCGGCCGAGATGCGCTGGGCTCTGGCCGGGCGCAACCGCTCGAAGCTCGACGCCGTCGCCGCACGGCTGGCCGCGGCGGCGCCCGAGGCACCGAAACCGGACGTGATCGTTGCCGACGCCAGCGATGAGGCCGCACTACGCAAGGTCGCCGAGTCGACTCGCGTCGTCATCACCACGATCGGTCCCTACGCGCTCTACGGCGAGCCGCTGGCCGCCGCCTGCGCCGCCGCCGGCACCGACTACTGCGACCTCACCGGCGAGCCGGAGTTCGTCGACCGAGTCTGGCTGAAGTACCACGCAGAGGCCGAGCGCACCGGCGCCCGCCTCGTCCACTGCTGCGGCTTCGACTCGATCCCGCACGATCTCGGCGCCTACTTCACCGTCCAGCAGCTGCCCGAGGGGGTTCCACTGACCGTCAACGGCTACGTCAAGAGCAACGCCAGCTTCTCCGGCGGCACCTTCCACTCCGCCGTCAACGGTTTCGGCCGCGCCCGGCAGACCCTGAGCGCGGCAAAAGAGCGGCGCCGGCGCGAGCCGCGGGCGGAGGGGCGGCAGATCCACGCCGCGCCTGCCCGGATCCGCCATGAGGAGAGCCTTGGCGGCTGGACCGTGCCGCTGCCGACGATCGACGGCGCGATCATCCGCCGCTCCGCGGCCGCCCTAGACCGCTACGGCCCCGACTTCACCTACGGCCACAACATGGTCGCCAAGCACCTGGCGACGGTCGGCGCGGTCGCCGGCGGTGTCGGCACCGCCTTCACCCTGGCGCAGCTGCCGCCGACCCGGAAGCTCCTGCTGAAGCTGAAAGCGCCGGGGGAGGGGCCGAGCGAGTCCCAGCGCGAGCGCAGCTGGTTCAAGGTCGTCTTCGTCGGCGAGGGCGGCGGCAAGCGCGTCGTCACCGAGGTCAGTGGCGGCGACCCCGGCTACAGCGAGACCTCGAAAATGCTCGCCGAGTCGGGCCTCTGCCTCGCCTTCGACGAGCTGCCGCGGACCTCAGGCCAGGTGACGACGGCG
>JBQCHW010000321.1:0-2828 GCA_051954315.1 Solirubrobacterales bacterium | reverse complement strand
GCACCACGCTAGAGGAGTTCGACGTCTGCTCCTACCGCTGGTTCGCCGGCCACGAGCTCGACCCGCAGCTGCTCGACCCCGTCCCCGACCCGCTCGTCCAGGGCGGCCTCATGCACGAGGCGCTCGAGCGTCTATATAAGGAGCGCCCGGGGGGCGAGCCGCTGCCGCGCCCCGACTCCCTCGACGCCTGGACGAAGCGCGGGCGCGAGCTGGTCGCGGCAATCGTCGCCGAGCGCGAGCTCGGCTCGCACCCGGCCGAGCGGGCGATGGCGCGGCGGGTCGAGCGGCTGCTCGAGCGTTTCCTCGCCGAGGAGGCCGAGCGCGAGACTGGCGGCTTCGAGCCCTGGCTCCTGGAGGCGCGCTTCGGCGAGCACCCCGACGCCGAGCGGCCGTCGCTCGACCTTGGCGGCTGGGGCCTGCACGGCGCCATCGACCGGGTCGACCGCGCCGCCGACGGCAGCGCCGTCGTCATCGACTACAAGCTCGCCGGCCAGGTCACCCCGCAGGCCCAGTTCGAGCAGAAAGCGAAGCTGCAGCTGCCCCTCTACCTGCTCGCCGCCGCCGAGCACTGGGGGGCGGAGCCGGTCGCGGCTCTCTATCACCCGTTGAAGGGGACCTCGGAGCGGCGCCCGCGCGGGATCGTCTCGGCCGCGGTCGCGCAGGACCTCGCCGGCTATCGACCCTCCTCTACCGACGTCGTCGAGCCTGAGGAGCTGGAGGAGCTGCTGGAGGACTCGCGGCGGCGCGGCGGTGAGATCGTCGCCCGGATGCGCGCCGGCGAGATCCGCCGCGACCCCGGGCCGCGACCAGGGCTGCGCGGCCACGACGTCTGCCCCTCCTACTGCACCTTCGCCTCGATCTGCCGCCGCGATCGCGCGCCCCAGTACATGGACGAAGAGGGAGAAGACGAACGGTGACGGTCGGGCAGCGCACCCAGGCGCCGGCGCGCGACGTGACCCCCGAGCAGGCCGCCGCGATCGCCGTCCGCGGCAAAGACGTGCTGCTGGAGGCGGGGGCCGGGACCGGCAAGACCGGGGTGATGGTCGACCGCTACTGCCGCCTCGTCTGCGACTCCGGTCTCTCCCCCGACGCCGTCCTCGCCTTCACCTTCACCGACAAGGCCGCGGCCGAGTTGCGCCAGCGGATTCGCGCCGAGCTGACGCGACGGGCGGAGCGGGGCTCCGAGCGTGCCGCCACGGTCCTGGCCGGGATCGGCGGCGCCTGGATCACGACGATCCACGGCTTCTGCAACCGGGTCCTGGCGGCGCATCCCGTCGCCGCGGGGGTCGATCCGGGGTTCCGGGTCCTCGACGCGCCCGAGGCGGCGCGGGCCGCGCGTGAGGCGTTCGACGACGCGCTGGTCGAATTCCTGGCGGATGGGGACGCGGCGCGCGAGGAAACCGTCGCCGCCTATGACGTCGAAGGACTGCGAGGGATGGTCGTCGGGATCCACGAGGAGCTGCGCAGCCGCGGGATCGCCCAGCCGCAGCTGCCGGAGCCGCCCGCGACCGACCCGGAGGCAGCGATCCTCCGCGCCGCCGAGGCCGCTCGCCAGTGCTTGGAGGAGCTGAAGGAGAGCGATCCGAAACGCGAGCGGCTCGAGGAGGCGCTGGCCCGCCTCAGCGCGCCCGGTCCCGCCCCGACCCTCGACGAGCTGCGCGCCTTCGCCACCACCAGCAAAGCGAAAGCCCTCGCCCCTTACAAGGAGGCGATCGATGCGGCAATCGCCCGCACCGCCGAGGCCGGTGAGGGCGGCGGCGTCTACCGCCACCTCGCCGAGCTGCTGCGCCTCTTCTCCGCCCGCTTCGAGGCGGCGAAGGAACGGCGCGCCGGGATCGACTTCGAGGACCTGCAGATCCTCGCGGCGCGGCTGCTGGAGCGGGCCGAGATCGGCGAGCATTACCGCGGCCGCTTCCGCCAGATCCTCGTCGACGAGTTCCAGGACACGAATCGACTACAGCTACGACTAATTGAGGCGCTGCGTGGGCCGAAGACCGAGCTGGTCGTGGTCGGCGACGAGCTGCAGTCGATCTACGGCTTCCGCCACGCCGACCTCGACGTCTTCCGTCGCCGCCGCGAGGAGATCGACCGCCGCACCGACGCCGAGCTGATGCGGCTCAGCGGCAACTTCCGCTCGCGCCCGGAGGTGGTCGGCGCCGTCAACCTCTTCGGCGAGGCGCTGCTCGGCGCCGCCTACACGCCGCTGCGGGTGGGCGTCGCGCCCGAGCATGGTGCTTTATCTCCGCATACCGGTGATAAAGCACCGCACATCGGCGAAGACCCCGCCGTCGAGCTGCTGCTGACCGCCCGCGACGGCTGGGACGAGGACGGGATCGAGCTCGAGCCGGCGATCGACGGCGCCACCCCCCTGAACTGCCTGGCCGAGGCGCGCGCGGTCGCCGAGCGGCTGCGCGAGCTCGCCGACGAAGGCGTGCCGCGCGGGGAGATGGTGGTGCTGCTGCGCGCCTTCTCCCACCTCGACGCCTACGAGGACGCGCTCGAACGCGCCGGCCTGCGCCCCTACGTGGTCGGCGGCCGCGGCTACTGGTCCCAGCAGCAGGTCGCCGACGTCTGCGCCCTGCTGGCGGTGATCGCCAACCCGCTCGACGACCACGCCCTCTTCGGCGCCCTCGCCTCCCCCGCCTGCGGCGCCGCCCCGGACACGCTCTGGCTGCTGCGGATGGCGGCGGGCAGGCGGCGGCACGTCTGGCCGGCGCTGGAGCGGGCGGCCAGCGCCAGTTCCGTGGGTGAAATGTGAGGGGAAAAAAAAAAAAAAAAACAACCCACAACAAAAGAAGAGCTGTTTCATCCCCCCCCCCATGAGGCGA
>JBQCHW010000320.1:0-6053 GCA_051954315.1 Solirubrobacterales bacterium | reverse complement strand
GTGAAGCCGATCCGGGTCTGGTCGCTGAAGAGGACGTTCCCTTTGGTCGCCCAGCTGCCAGTCGGGCAGCCAGCGCTGAGGAAGCTCTTCTTGCGGCCTTTGTAGCTGTAGCGGCGGCCGATCCGCAGGTCGAAGGCCGTCGCCGAGCCGGCACCGCCCGCGACCTTCGGGATATGCGCGTTCAGGCGCAGGCCGAAGCGGCCCTTGTGGATCCGCTTGACCGTCGCCGGGACGATGACCGCGGTCGGTGCCGGCACGTCGACGTATGCGTGGAGGAAGACGGTGGTGGTGCCGCCGTGGACGCCGCCGTTGAAGAGGACGAGCGGCCCGGTCGAGCGGAACGGCGGCTGTTCGGGAAAGGCGACCTCGACTTCGGCCTCGCCCGAGCCGATGATCGCGTCGCCGCAGACCTTCTTCGCGGTTGCGCTGCTGGTCGCCTTCAGCTGGTTTTCCTTGCAGGTCGGCAGGCCGACCGCGTCGATCTTGATCGTCCGGTCGATGTCGGCCTGGACCTCCTGCAGGGCCGGTGGGTGACTGCCGTCGCGGGTGCTGATTTCGCCGTCGATCCGCGCCGTGATCGGGGCGCTGCCGTGCTTCGGCAGCGTGGTCGGCGAGATGCCGCCGTCGTCGCCCACGCAGATGACGCCGAGGCAGTGTTCCTGCCGCGTGCCGCGATCGCCCGACGCCGCCCCCGCCGCGATCGTCGCCAGCACCGCCGCCAGCGCCGCGATGCAGATCAGCTTCCCCTTCATGCTCCCGCCTCCCGTTCGTAGGTTCACTTCGATCCTCGCCGCGAGAGCGCAGGCATCGCCTCCCCGATTCGGAGCGCCGGGAGGCGGCCGATGACCAACATGGGAAAGAGGGTGCGCCCCACCTTTGTCCCGCTATGCGGAACGAATGCGGGGAGCACTCGCTCAGTCGTCGAGGCGCAGGGCGATCTCGAGGTCGGCGAGCGAGCCGGTCAGCGGGCGACCGAGCAGTTCCTCGATCGCGCGGAGGCGGTTGCGCACGGTTCGGCGGTCGACGCCGAGCGCAGCAGCGGTCGAAGAGATGTTGCGCTCGGCCTCGAAGTAGGCACGCAGCGTCTCCCGCGCCGCGCGGCCGCCGTCCCGCGAGGTCGCCAGCGGCTCCAAATAGAGCCGGCGCAGCGAAGTTGCGAGGAGGTCGTCGCGGGCGATCGAGGCGAGGACGGCGACCTCGGCGTAGCGGAGCACGGGCTCGCCCCGACGTTCGGCGACCGGCAGCGCCGCCTTCGCCTGGTGGTGGCTGAACCGCCACCCCGTCAGCCCCTCGGCGGGCTCGCCGACCGAGACGACCACGCGCTCCGAGCCAGCCGCGACCAGCGCCGCCACCGCCTCCTCCGCCGCCAGCGGCCGCATCCCGCCGAGCCAAGCGGCGACGATCGGCTCCTCCTCCCGCTGCACGGCTAGGAGCCGCCGGTCGAGCTTCTCGGCGACACCACGCAGCAACTCCCCCGCCCCATCCCCCTTCGCCAGCAGGGCAAGATGGTGCCCGTCGAGGTCGTACCCGAGCTCGGAGTAGTCGACGAGCTCGCCCGCCAGCAGCGCTTTCACCGTCTCCCGCCGCCGCTCCGCCGCACTGCGCGGCCGGTTCCTCGCCTCCTTGGCGTGTTCCTCGGAGACCGCGGCGATCAGCCGATCGACGTACGTCGCCTGCGCCGCCAACAACGGCCGCAGCGCCGAGCTGGGCACCTCAGCCCGCTCCGCCTCTTCAACCAGGAAGTCCCCGAACAAAGCGTTGCCCGCGAAGTACCGCCGCAGCACGGTGTCCAGCGGCACCCCGTCCCGAGCATCCAGCCGCGCTTGCGCCAGCAGCACCGTCGGCACGTCGGGAGCCTGCCGCTCCCCACCCTCGAGCACCCCCAACCGGTACTCGATCGCCGCGTTCACCGCCTCGTTCAGCCCGTGCAAGTACCCCGGGTCCGCCACCTCCCGCGGATCGGCGATCGCATAGATCCGCGTCGCCACCGCCCCCTGCAGCTCAGGCAGCCGCTCCCGCAGCCGCTCCGCCAGGCTCGCACGGACTGCCCCTGTTTCAGCACCGGTCTCGACGCAGAAGAGAGTAAGCGCTTGCAGCCGTGCACGAATGGAACCAGACCGCTTCCTACGAAGTACCCGAGTTCTTTTTTAGGTACTAAGAAATATTCAACCACCACTCTCCCGGGGGACAAATGGGCAGGAAGACGGTCGACGACGCCTGGCTGAAGCCACTGGCCAACATGCTGATCGCGAGGCATATCAACGTTTCCATCCCCGACCTGGAGTTGCGCCGGGAACTCTTCGAGGACGATCCCGCGGTCTGGAAGCGCTGTCAGCGCAAGTTCCGATGCATCGCGGTCGTCGGTGCGGGTGCAAGCGCCCCCGTCCTCGACCGGGGCGACGATCTCGCCCACGGCTTGATCGAGAAGTTCAACATCGGCCAGGCCTCGATCGAAGCCGAGCACGAGAGACTGGCGCGGATCACGGCCGTCGATCCTGAAGACTTCGAGGCGCGCCTTTCGGCAATCGGGCAGACCGTCGGCAACCACCGCCGCGTCCGGGCGGCGATTTCCGACCTCTATCAGGTGCGCCACCCCACCGTGCTCGCCTACGAGCTGCTGGCGCACCTACTCAAGCACCGTTTCCTCGACGCGATCATCAGCATGAACTTCGACGAGCTGCTCGACCAGTCGCTCGATGACGAGCTCGGAATCGGCGAGTACGAGCGAATCGTCTCCGACCGCGACTGCGTGAACGTCAACAGCGACGTCTCCTCGCCCGACTACATCCCGCTCTACGTCAAGCTCCACGGGACCGCCAGCGAGCCAGAGAGCCTGCGGTTCACGCGCGAGTCCTACTACGACAGTCCGGTCCAGGTCGGCACCGTGGCGGCGCGCCTATTCCAGATCCCGGAATGCGTGGTCCTAAACATCGGCTTCGGGATGGCCAGCTTCGATCTTCACCGCTTGCTTGCTATTCCCGACAGGCTTTGGCTCTACAACCTCAGCCGCGATCCACTCTCGAATAAAGCGAGAAAAGCGATTCGGAAAGAGCGCAAGAACCACCATCGAACGCGAAAAGCGAAGTTCTACGAGAGCCCTGAGAACGATGACAAATTCGCGGGGAGAAAGCCGGATTGGGAGGAACCCAAGCCGGAGAAGCGGCGCTCCTGGGACCCGGTCGCCGGCGCCTCGGATCGGATGATGGACGAACTGCTGAAGAAGATCGAGGGACGCGTCGATGCACGCAGCAGCGATGCCTCGGTGGCCCTCGACCTAAAGCCGGTCCTGCGTCACCACGCCGTGGTTTCGCTCCTAGGCCCGAACAGCAAGCCCGGTAAGCGCTTGGTCGAACTGCCGCACAGCTCGGAAGACCCGCGGCGCTCCCTAGATCCCCTGGCCCGAGCGGCAAAACCGAACAAAGTCAAAGCGGGTTACCTGATGCGCCGCACGATCCTGGAGCTAGGCTTGGCGATGGCCCGCGGGCGCGGCCTCGTCTCGATCGGGACCCTCGCGGTCGACCGCTCCGGGAACTACTACGACGAGTATTGCCGCCACGCGGGCAAAAACCCGGTCAGCTGGCAGGACCTCTGCGAGCTGGTCGGCTTCAAGCAGAACCGAGCGGTTCCCGACGTCCTGCAGGCGGTGAAGGCGATCCGCAGGCCGCGGAGCGAAGATGACAGGGACGAAAAGTTCCTCTACCAGCGCCTGCTGAAGCCGAATCAGGGCTCCAACGAGGGCGAGAAGAGGGAGCATCGTCACGAGCTTCCGCGGCTTGACGTCCCGTTGCTCCAAGAACGGATCTTGCCGCACGTCGTCGACTCCCCAAGCCGCAAACACCAGAAGACCCTCAGCAAGGAGCTGCAGGAGCTGCAGGGAGGCAGTGAGTACGAGATCCATTCCCGCGACGACCGGGTCTGCTCCAAAACCTTCTCCGACCCGGTTGTCCTCAAGACCCTGACCGGCCTCAATGCCTACAGCTTCGGGCTCGCGCGAGAAGTGCCTGACCTCGCGAAGGAGGCTAGGCGGAGAGGGGGCAAGGTCAAGATCGACATGATCTCGGAGACTGGGGAATGGCTGTTCGCCCATGGCGAGGTCTTCGAAAGCTGGATCAGTGAAGCCGACGAGATCCGCCTCGTTGTCGCCTTCCTCTGCGACGTCCCGAAGCTCTATGAGAAGTTCGGCAAGAAGATCAAGATCGCCCACCTGCAACCGTGGCGCCATAACCGCCACATGCTGATCCTCCGCTACAACGACGAGCCGCGACAGGCGATTTACTTCGCCCGCCACCACCGCACGCCATACGTCACGCCGGTCCTGGTCCGTCGTCGTAACGACATCGGCGTGCTGCAGACGACGTTCGAGGATAGGTGGGACAGCGCGATCGAGCTGGTGCGCCCTTAACCCGCCATCGAGCGAGCGATCACCACGCGCTGGATCTCGTTGGTGCCCTCGTAGATCTGGGTGATCTTGGCGTCGCGCATCATCCGCTCGAGCGGGTACTCGTTGACGTAGCCATAGCCGCCGAGGACCTGGACGCCCTCCACGGTCACCTTCATCGCGTTGTCAGAGGCGATCAGCTTCGCCATCGAGGTCCACTTGGGGAGGTCGGCGGGGCGGTCGGGGCGGTCGGCCATCGAGCAGGCTTTGTAGAGAAGCTCGCGGGCGGCGGCGGTGCCGGCCTCCATGTCGGCGAGCTTGAACTGGATCGCCTGCAGGGTGTTGATCGGCTTGCCGAAGGCGACCCGCTCCTTCGCGTACTCGTTGGCGTAGTCGGTCGCGCCCTGGGCGATGCCGACCGCCTGGGCGGCGGCGCCGAGGCGGGTGCGCTCGAGGGTGCCGAGGGCGACGCGGAGGCCGTTGCCCTCGCCGCCGATCAGGTTCTCGTGCGGGACGCGAACGTCGGTGAAGCTCGGGGCCCCGGTCGGCGAGCCCTTGATCCCGAGCTTGTGCTCGAGCTTGCCGGGGTCGAAGCCGGCGCGGTCTTTCTCGACCACGAAGGCGCTGGTGCGCCGGTTCTCGCGGTCGGTAGTGGCGAAGACGACATAGAAGTCGGCGACGGTCGCGTTGGTGATCCAGGCCTTCTGGCCGTTGATCACCCACTCGTCGCCGTCGCGCACGGCGCTGGTCCGCATCGCCGCCGGGTCCGACCCCGCCTCCGGCTCGGACAGCGCAAAGGCCGGCGACCACTCGCCGCTGGCGCACTTCGGCAGCCACTTCTGTTTCTGCTCCTCGCTGGCGAAGAGCTGGATCGGCAGCGTCCCCAGCTCCTGCACCATCAGGATCAGCGCCGAGGAGGCGCAGGCACGTGCGATCTCCTCGACCGCCATCTGCAGCACCAGCGTCCCCGTCCCGGTTCCGCCGTACTCCGCATCGAACGGCAGCCCCAGCACGTCGTGCGAGGCAAGCAGCTCCCGCACGTCCCACGGGTATTCGCTCTTGCGGTCGATGTCCCCCGCCCGCGGCGCGATCTTGTCCTGCGCCAGCTGCCGCACCATGTCGCGCAGATCAAGCGCCTCCTGGGAGATCTCATAGGCGGGGGCCACTGCTTCGACGCTCATTCGTTCCTTTCCTGGCCTCGGGACGGCCGCCGGATGCGGGGTTGTTCGGCAGGCAAGTTACTGGAGCATCTTCCGCGCGTGCTCCAGTTCATAGCCGTCGAGAATCTTCAGATGGGCGATCTGGTTGCGAGCGCGGCGCAGCCAGCGGATCTTCCTCACCATGCTGCGGTCTCGTCGGAACTCGGGGGTGCCGAAGATCGCCGCCAGCTCGCCTACCTCCAAGCTGCGGATGTCGCGGCCCGCCCAGGATGGTTCCAGCCAATCGCGGCGCTGATAGACCCACTCGGCCATTGCCTGCCGCTCCATCTCGATCCGCGGCATCAGGCCGCGCACTTGACCTCGCCAGATCAGGTGCCGCAATGCATCCGGGGTGGTGTGGTGCACATGACACGGGTGCCGGTGGGGATCGTGCTCCCCCCAGGCATTGACCACGCCGGCCGCCCAGGCCGCGACGGATTCCGCCGGAGGCTCAGGCCGGGAGGAGGGTCCCGGCG